>NZ_JABXWS010000045.1:0-195224 GCF_015594425.1 Novosphingobium sp. HR1a | reverse complement strand
GTGCTCTTCGGGGGATGAGAAGGTTAGAATTTTCCGGCGATAATGTCGCCGATAGGGTCGCTGCGGCGGCCCTTTTTCTTTGCCGGACTGCCATCGCGGGCAAAGGCAAGACGAACTTCGCCGCGATCGGGCTCTGCATCCCTGAACTTCGTGCCGGGCTTGGCGTTGTAGATGAAGCCCGAGACCGGCCAGTGTGTGTTGCCCAGATTGCGTGACGGCCCGTACCAGATGCGCACCTCGCTCCAGTCGTTGTTCGGCGAGACGTCGAGCGCGGTGACGTTGCGCTCGATCTCGCCCGGCACCGACCAGTTGGCGTGGCTGAGCAGCACCGTGCGCGCATCGACGATGCGACTGACGGTGGCGACATGGCCGAGCTTCGAGTTGTTGAACGGCTTGATCGCCATCACCGCGCCCACGCGCGGCGATCCGCCGGTGGCGTAGCGGCCCTTGGCCTGACCCCACCAGGTCCACGCATCGCCATAGAGTTGGATGCCCGAAGTGGTGCGCGCATAAGGCACGCATTCGAGGTGGCCGGGGGTATTGGGCACGCTCACGGCCGAGCCCGCGCCGCCGTCGCGCGCGCCGTCCGCGTCGATGACGGTCGCGGCCATGGCGGTTGCGGGAAGCACGCTCGCCAGAGCCAGCGCTGCAACAGTGATGTGTCGAAAAGCCCTCATGAACGCCGTTTTGCCCTCGGAACATTGCCATGCGTCTTCCGGGGTTGGTTAACGACGAGCGGCCGAAAGGTTCCGGTCGAGTTGCTCAAATCGGCTCCAATATTGAGCATCAATCGATTGCATCGACGTTAACGCGGATTTTCGTCCTTTTCCTGATGCCTTTGTAAATGCAGGTAATCGGCGGGCTTTTCGCGAAGTGGTCGGGGCTGACGCCGACGGGTCCTGCTCTTGGTAGGGCGGCGCGAATCACCGCAAAGCTTGCTAAATTCGCCGGAAATCCCCAAGCGGTGGGAATCATGCTTCCCCAAGTTATCATCATAGGCCGACCCAACGTCGGCAAGTCCACGCTGTTCAACCGACTCGTCGGCAAGAAGCTGGCGCTGGTCGACGACCAGCCCGGCGTCACGCGCGACCGTCGTTTCGGCGATGCCGAGCTTATCGGCCTGAAATTCCAGATCGTCGACACCGCCGGCTGGGAGGACGACGAGGCCGAGACGCTGCCCGGCCGGATGCGCAAGCAGACCGAGGCCGCGCTGGCGACCGCGGATGTCGCGCTGTTCGTGGTCGATGCGCGCGCGGGGCTCACCCCGCTCGACGAGGAGATCGGCAACTGGCTGCGCGCCTCGCCGGTGCCGGTGATCCTGCTTGCCAACAAGGCCGAGGGCCGCGCGGGCGAGGGCGGGCTGCTGGAGGCCTATTCGCTGGGCCTCGGCGATCCGATCGGTGTCTCCGCCGAACACGGCGAAGGCATGGCGGATCTGTTCGAGGCGCTGCTGCCGCACCTCGATCCGCTGCAGCCGCCCGAAGACGAATTCCCCGAGGAAGAGGACGAGGAAGCGCGCCTGCTCGCGCCGCTCAAGCTGGCGATCGTCGGCCGTCCTAACGCGGGCAAGTCCACGCTCATCAACAAGCTGCTGGGCGAGGACCGCCTGCTCACCGGGCCGGAGGCGGGGATCACCCGCGATTCGATCACCATCCACTGGAACTGGACGGACCCCAAGACGCAGGACACGCGTGAGGTTCACCTGATCGACACGGCCGGCATGCGCAAGCGCGCCAACGTGGTCGAGAAGCTGGAGCGCATGGCCGTGGCCGACGCGCGCCATGCGATCGATTTCGCCGAAGTCGTCGTGTTGCTCCTCGACGCCACGCGCGGGCTGGAGCACCAGGACCTGACGATCGCCTCCAAGGTGCTGGAGGAGGGCCGCGCGCTGATGATCGCGATCAACAAGTGGGACGTGGCCGAGGATGCCTCGGGCCTGTTCAACGGCATTCGCGCCGCGCTGGATGATGGACTGGCGCAGGTTCGCGGTCTGCCGCTGCTGGCGGTCTCTGCGCGCACCGGCAAGGGGCTGGACGAGATGATCGCCGCGGCCTTCTCCATCCGCGAGGCGTGGAGCAAGCGCGTGCCGACTTCGGCGCTCAACCGCTGGTTCGACGATGCGCTGGGCGCCAACCCGCCGCCGGCGCCGGGCGGCAAGCGCATCAAGCTGCGCTACATCACGCAGGCGAAGACCCGTCCGCCGGGCTTCGTGGTGTTCGGCACGCGCCTCGACCTGCTGCCGGAGAGCTACAAGCGCTACCTCATCAACGGGATGCGGCGCGAACTGGGCTTCGAATCGGTGCCGATCCGCCTGAACCTGCGCAGCGCGAAGAACCCGTTCAAGAAGGACTGAGGGCGGGCGCAGGCCCACCCCGTCCGGCTAGGTCCTTTGAACCAAGCCTCCCGACCCTCCCGCTTGCGGGAGGCGTTAGGGGTGGGTCTTCCCCGGTTACGAAGGGTGCGCGACGGCTTCCTCTACCGCCTTTGCCGCACCCGCTTCGGTCTGCACCGGGATCGGCGAGCCTTCCGCCACAGCGGCTTTGGCCTCGCGCCGGTCGCGATGCTGGTTCCACACCGCGATGAACAGGGCGGCGATGACCGGGCCGATGATGAAGCCGTTGAGGCCGAACAGTTCCAGCCCCGAAAGCGTCGCGATCAGCACCACGAAGTCGGGCAGGCGGGTGTCGCGGCCGACGAGGATCGGGCGCAGCACGTTATCGACCATGCCGATGATGAACACGCCGCAGAACACCACGATTCCGCCGTGCACAGTGTTGCCGGAGGCGAACAGGTAGATCGCGGCGGGCACCCAGATGATGCCGGTCCCGACGGCAGGCAGCAGCGAAAAGAACCCCATCAGCACGCCCCAGATCACCGCGCCCTCGATGCCCAGCACCGAGAACAGCAGCCCGCCGAGCAGCCCTTGCACCACCGCGACGACCACGGTGCCGCGCATCGTCGCGCGCACCACGAGCAGGAAGTTCTGGATCAGCGAATCGCGCGTGTCGGCGTGGAGCGGCATGCTGGTGCGCACCATCTCGCCGTAGCGGTCGCCGTCACGCAGCAGGAAGTAGCTGAGATAGAGCATCACGCCCAGCGCCGCCACGAAGCTCAGCGCACCCTGACCGACCGAGAGCACCCGGCCTGCGACGGTCTGCAAACCGCTGGTGATGCTGGAGCCGAACTGGCGGCGGATCGTCTCGAAATCGTTGAGGCCGAATTCGGCGACCATGCTGCGCACGCGGTGCGGCAGAGCGCCCTGGACCTGCTGGACGATGCGGCCGAAGTCGATCTGGCCGGTGGTGATCTTCTGGTAGAGGACCGTCGCCTCGTTGACGATGCTGATGCCAAGCAGGATCGTCGGCACCACGAACAGTGCGATCAGGCCGAACAGAACGATCGAGGCGGCAAGGTTCTTGCGTCCGTCCAGCCGTTCGGCGAGCTTCGCGGTCATCGGCTGGAACATGATCGCGGCGACCACGCCCCACAGGACAGCGCCGAAATACGGGGCGAGCAGATAGGCCCCGGCCAAGGAAATAAGCACCACGAGGACGGCGAAGCCGACATCCTCGGTCTGTAACCCACGCTTTTCGTCAGATCCCATTACCACCCCTTACAACGCAAAACCGCCGCTGCCATCCGATAAACGACGGCAGCGGCGGCGGTTCCCGTTGGGGTCTGTCGGTAAATCCGCCGCAGGCGTATTTTGCGGCACCGGCCCCAAATGCGAGCATCCGGCCCACCCGACCTCCCACGAGCGTACCATAGATGGGAGGTCGGGTGGGGGCGTGGGCCGGTGCCGCATGAGAATGCCCCGCAGGGCATTCTCACAAGCAAATCAGGATTCCGATTCGCCGGCCGGCTTGCTCTGGAGCTGGCAGTAGTTCTGGATGCCCATGCGGGCGATCATGTCGAACTGCTTTTCGAGGAAGTCGACGTGCTCTTCCTCGCTCTCGAGGATGCGGGCGAAGATCTCGCGGCTGACGAAGTCGCGCACGGTCTCGCAGTGGGCGATGGCTTCCTTGAGCATCGGGATCGCGTCGTATTCGAGCGCGAGGTCGGCCTTGAGGATTTCCTCGACCGTTTCGCCGACGCGCAGCTTGCCCAGGTTCTGGAAGTTGGGGAGGCCGTCGAGATAGAGGATGCGATCGGCCAGCACGTCGGCGTGCTTCATTTCGTCGATCGACTCATGGCGCTCGTACTCGGCGAGCTTCTTGATGCCCCAGTTGTCCAGCATGCGATAATGCAGCCAGTACTGGTTGATTGCGGTGAGCTCGTTGAACAGCGCCTTGTTCAGAAACTCGATAACCTTGAGGTCGCCCTTCATCGCGCGGAAACTCCTATGCTGGAGCCGCGGCCTATATCCGGCAATGTCGAGTCGGGCAAGTCAGGTCATGAATTACGCGGCGGCAGCTATTCCCATTCCGGCGGACGAAACTTCGTCGGCGATGATGTCTTCGGCTTCGTCCAGGCACTGGCGGCACTGCGGGGTGCGGCCGAGCGAGCCGTAGATCGCTTCGGCATTGCCACGCACACGGCGGGCTGCGCAGCGAAGTTCGGTCTCTCGGATGGCATTGCAGATGCACACGTACATGAGCGAATCCTTGTGTTCTTCGCTCAATATATGCGAGTGCGAATGGATCGCAATAGCGAAAATGCATCACGCCATACGATTGTTCAGCGGCTTATTGTTCAAAAGGCGGTGCTCCACGAGCGACCGCCAGAGCCATTCGAGCGGCCCGCGCCGGAAATGCCGCAGCCAGACCGGGCTCCACGCCAGCATCAGCGCCCAACCGCCGAGCACGAACAGCCATTGCCGCGCAGGCGGGATCTGACCGTAAAGTCCAAGGCCCCAGCCGTAGAACACGAAAGTCATGACGAGGCTGGTGGCGATGTAGTTGCTGAACGCCATTCGTCCGGCGGCGATCAGGCGGCGGCCGAGCCACGTCGGCGCGATTCGGGGCGCGGCGAGCACCAGCAGCCCGGCATAGCCGACGCCGCCCAGTACGTGTGGCATGGCGAGCCCCCATACGAGCGCGGCCTGCATGGCGACGGCCGGGAAATGGCGCGGCCAGGCCCAGCCGAGGAACATTACGGTCAGGGCCATCCCCGCGAACGTGCAGGCGAGCGAGACTTCGATCAGGCGCTTGCGGCGCAATGTTCCATCGAACAAGCCGGCCCGATAGAGCGCCATGCCGATCAGCATCAGCGGCAGTGTTTCGGAGAACGAGCCCGATATCATCTGGATCTGCCAGAAGGGGCGTTCGATCAACTTGACCCGCAGGAGGTCGAGCCAGCCAAGCCGGGCCTCGTGCATTTCCTGCGCTGCCCAGTCGTACATCGGCTGCAGTCGGGCCGCGAGCAGGCGCAGTTGCTCCGTCGTGGCGACGTGGTCGCGCACGGCGTGTTCGGCGTCGATGGCGGTCGCGGCGTCGAACATCCCCCAGATGTGCCAGGCGTAGTAGAGAGCAAGGGCGATCCACAGCAGCATGCGGTCGCTGAGCGGGCGCATCAGCAGCGCCGCGATGCCGCAGGCGGCGTAGAGGAACAGGATGTCGCCCCACCACAGCAGCAGGTAATGCGCGATGCCCAGCAGCAGCAGCCAGCCGAGCCGTCGCAGCTGGATCTGGTCGCCGTCGCGCCCAGCCGCCTCCGCGCGTTCGTGGAACAGCACCAGCCCGGCGCCGAACAGCAGGGTGAACAGCGCCCGCATCTTGCCCTCGAAGAACAGGAAGCTAAACGCCCATGCGGCCTCGTCCAGCGGGCTGACGGGATGGAGGAGCGTCGGCGTCGTCGTGCCGATCATCGGCCCGGCGAACCCGGCGATATTGATCGCCAGGATGCCGAGCACGGCGACGCCGCGGATCAGGTCAAGCGTTTCCAGCCGCGCCGGGGCAGCGGCGGGCGCATCCTCTTCGGCGAGGTCGGAGAGGGTCAGTCCCTGCTCGCCAGACACCCGAAGCCACCGGCGGTCAGGCGGGCACAGGCAGCGTCGGCCTCGGCCTTCGAGGCGAAGCCGGTGGCCTGCAGCTTCGTCAGCCGTCCTGCGGGCACCAGCGCGCGCGGATGACCGGCGAGTTCGGGGCGGCCCTTGATCTTGCCCCACAGCGCCTCGGCATTGCCGGGAACGCCGAAGGCGCCGAGCTGGACGCGCCACGGGCCGGAGGCCGCGGGTTTTGGTGCTGGGGGCTTGGGTGCAGGTGCCGGTTGCGGCCCAAGTGGCTTGACCGGCGCGGGCTTGATTGGCGCAGGAGCGGCGCTGCGGGGCAGGGTATCGCTCGTTCCGGCGGCGCGGGCGGCTTCGGTGACGGCGCGCTTCGCCTCGGTCACCTCTGGCGCGCGGACCGGCTCGGCCATGGCGAGGCGGGTGCCGAGTTCGGCCGAGGCGCTCTGGCGCTGGAGGTTCGCCTGCGTTTCGGCCGCGATCTTCTGGGCGAGGACGACGCTCTTCTGACGGTCCGCCAGCGGGATGTTGCGGTCCATCTGCTCCAGCGCGCTCTTCGCCTGCGGCAGTCCGGCCGCCTGCGCAAGACTTGCCAGCGCATAGGCGCGCACCCAGTCCTTGGGCACGAGGTCGCCGTTGAAGTGCGCGACGCCGAGAATGTATTGCGCGCGCGGATCGCCGCGAGCGGCGGAGTTCTGGATATAGGGCAGGGCGCGCTGGCGCTCGCCGCGCTGGAACAGCAGCAGGCCGTAGGCGTCGGCGGCCTGCACATGGCCCTTGGCAGCGGCCTTGCCGTAAAGATCCTCGGCGCGGGCCAGGTCGAGCGGCTCGCCGCGTCCCAGCTTGTAGGCCTGCGCCAGGTTGAACTGCGCGTCGGGGTCGCCCTGGTTGGCGAGCGGCTGCCAGATGCGCACGGCGTCGTCGTAATTGCCGCTGGACCACGCATCGACGCCGTCTTTTACACTGGTTCCGGCCATGTCGGCGGCGAGTCCCGCGCTCCATGCTGGCACGGCGAGCGCCACCATGGCGGCGGTGAGTATCGGGAGAATCTTGCTCACGTCGTCGGTGTTCCGCTACTGCCCCGTAGAAGGTCCAGGATCCCCATGAACCACGGATTGTGGTAAGCTAAAAGCGTTAACGTGGGGTGCACTCTGAATCGTCACACTTGCGCCGGTGAACGCCCGGTTTCGCCCCTCTAAGCAATTAACCGTAAATTAGGAACGATCTGGCACTCCCATCGGCAGGGCACTGCGCCCGCCGTATAGGGGAATCGGTTTTGCGCGTTTTGGCTTTGGCATCGCAGAAGGGCGGATCGGGCAAGACGACGCTGTCCGGCCATCTTGCCGTGCAGGCGCAGCGCGCCGGAGCCGGGCCGGTCGTGCTGATCGACATCGACCCGCAAGGCTCGCTTTCCGACTGGTGGAACGAGCGCGAGGCGGAGATGCCGGCCTTCGCGCAGACCACCGTGGCGCGCCTTGCCGCAGACCTTCAGGTGCTGCGCCAGCAGGGTTTCAAGCTGGCGGTGATCGACACCCCGCCCGCAATTACCCTCGCGATCCAGAGCGTCATCGCCGTCGCCGAACTCATCGTCATCCCGACCCGCCCCAGCCCGCATGACTTGCGCGCCGTGGGCGCCACCGTCGACTTGTGCGAGCGGTCGGGCAAACCGCTGGTCTTCGTCGTCAACGGCGCCACGCCCAAGGCGCGCATCACCGCCGAGGCTGCCGTCGCGCTCTCGCAGCATGGCACCGTGGCCCCGGTCACCGTGCACCAGCGCACCGATTTCGCGGCCTCGATGATCGATGGCCGCACCGTCATGGAGATCGACCCGAACGGTCGCTCCTCCGCCGAGATGGCCGCCTTGTGGGCCTATGTCGCCGACCGTCTCGAAAAGAATTTCCGCCGCACGATCTTCGCCGCACCCGCTGTCGGACAGCCGGTGCAGGGAGGCGTGCTGCGTCCGGTGGGCGGTTTCGGCCGCCGTGTTCCGGCCTGATTTGGGGTAGATGCCATGAAGAACCGCCACAGCAACAGCGCCCGTAACGCAGGCTTCACCTTGTGCTCGGCCATGGTCGCGGCGCTGCTCGCGGGCTGCGCGGGTGGGCCGCACGGTGTCGCCAGCGCGGGTGACGCGCGCGTCGCCGAGGGGCAGGTCGCCGGAGTGGACGAGGGGGCCCTTTCCAAGGTCGAGGCGCGCGTCGCCAAGTCGCCGCGCGACATGGGCGCCCGCTCGGCACTGGCGCAGGGCTATCTTGCCGCAGGTCGCTTCAATTCGGCCGCCACGACCTTCGAGGACGCGCTGGCGCTGGGCGACCGCAGCCCGCGCACGGGGCTTAGCCTCGCGCTCGCCTACATCGGTTCGGGCCGCAAGGCCGAGGCGCTCGACGTACTGCAGCGCTTTGCCAACAAGCTCCCGGCGAGCGACTACGGCCTCGCCGTGGCGCTGGCGGGCCAGCCTGCGCAGGGCGTCGAGGTGCTTTCGCAGGCCGTGCGCGGCGGCGAAAACAACGCCAAGACGCGTCAGAACCTTGCCTATGCTTATGCCCTCGACGGCCGCTGGGCCGAGGCGCGGGTGATCGCGTCGCAGGATGTCTCGGGCGATGAACTCGAAGCGCGCCTGCAAGACTGGGGCGCCAAGGCGAGCCCCGAACAGGGCCGCGCACGCGTCGCCGGCCTGCTGGGCACGCCGCTGCGCCTCGATCCGGGCCAGCCCACCGCGCTGGCACTGAACGGTATCGATCATACCCCGCGCGTGATGATGGCTGCGGCTGAGCCGGTTGCTGAACTTCCGGCCGCCGAAGAGACCGCGCCTGCTCCGGTCTTCGCCGAGGCACCTGCGCCGGTCGCTCCGGCGATGGCGTTCGCGGACGAGGCGCCGCGCCGCTCGATCGAGCGCGCTTTCGACGGTAGCCTCGCGCGCATGCAGAAGCCGCAGGTCAAGAAGGCGGCGGCGAAGGCCGCTCCGGTTAAACAGGCCGTGACTGGCCAGTCGGGCAGCCATCTGGTGCAGCTCGGCTCGTTCAGCACGATGGACGGCGCCAAGCGGGCCTGGGCGATCTTCCAGAAGCGCGACCCCTCTCTGCGTAGCCATGCGCTGCGGATCACCGAGGCCGACGTCAACGGGCGTCGCTATTACCGCGTCGCCGCCGAAGGTTTCGCGCGCGGCGTGGCGCAGTCGATGTGCTCGACCGTCAAGGGGCGCGGCGGCGAATGCCTCGCCTATGAGGATGGCCGTTCGCTGCCGGGCGCGGTCGCTGCGCGTGGCAGGCCGATGCTGGCGAGCCGCTGATCACATGACGTCGTCCCGGACTTGATCCGGGACCGCTGGCCGTGAACAGCCCACCTCGCGGCGCGCGCAGCAAAGTCGCACCTAAAGACAGCCACCGGTCCCGGATCAAGTCCGGGACGACGGGGGCCTTACCCGCCGATCTTCTTCATTCGCACCGCGACGCCGCCCTTGAACAACGCGAGGACGCGGCCCTGAACGGGCTGGCGGTCGAACGGGGTATTGCCCGCGGCCGCCGCCATCTTGTCCGAATTGACGATCCACGGCCGCTCGGGATCGAGCACGGCGATGTCGGCTTCGGCGCCGACCGCCAAGCTGCCTGCGTTCACGCCCAGCAGCTTCGCCGGGTTGGCGGCGATCAGCTCGAAGGCGCGGGCCATGTCGATCACGCCGTCGCGCACGAGGCTCATCGTCAGCGGCAGCAGCGTCTCCGCGCCTGCCATGCCGGGGGCCGAATCGCTGAACGGCAGGCGCTTGTCCTCCGGTCCGCGCGGATCGTGGCCCGAGGCGATCACATCGATGGTGCCGTCGGCGATGGCGCCGACCACCGCCTTGCGATCCGCCTCGCAGCGCAGCGCGGGCGAGAGGTGGGTGAAAGTGCGGAACGCCCCGATCGAAAGGTCGGAAAGCATGAAGTAGGCCGGGCTCACCCCCGCCGTCACCTTCAGCCCGCGCGCCTTGGCCGCGCGCACCAGTTCCAGCCCGGCGGCGGTCGTGACGTTGCGGAAGTGGATCGCGGCATTCGCCATCTCGGCCAGCGCGATGTCGCGGGCGATCGCGAGAGCCTCTGCCTGCGCAGGTGCGCTGGGGAGGCCGAGGCGGGTCGCCATCTCGCCCGCCGTGGCGACGGCATTGCCGACGATCCCGGCGTCCTCGGCATGGGCGATGACGACCATGCCCAGCATCCCGGTGTACTGCAGCAAGCGCAGCATCGTGCCCGAATCGCCGATCCAGCGCCGCCCGGTGCAGACCGCGCGCGCACCGGCATCGCGCATCATCGCGATCTCGGCGAGCGCCTTGCCCTCCAGCCCCTGCGTCGCGGCGGCGAGCGGGTGGACCCAGAAGTCCGGCTTGCCCGACTGCGCCGCGAAGCGCACCCGCGCCGATACGTCGAGCGGCGGGTTCTGGTCGGGCATGAGCGCGGCGCGAGTGATGCCGCCGAAGTGGAACGCGGGCTTGTCGATCGCGAAGACGCCGATGTCGACGAGGCCCGGCGCCACGATCTGGCCCCGCGCGTCATGCACGGTGTCGCCGTCCTGCGGGGCGACGTCGGCGCCGATCGCGGTGATGAACCCGCCCTCGCAGCGCACGGCGCCGCTCTGGATCGAGCCATCGGCCAGCAGCAGGCGGCCACCCGTGACGGTCAGGGGTGCGTGAAGGCTCATGCCCAGCCCTCCATCTTGCGGCCTTTTCGGGTGAGGACATCGAGGCAGGCCATGCGGATCGCCACTCCCATCTCGACCTGCGTGGTGATCATCGAGCGCTCCACATGGTCGGCGACGTTGCTGTCGATCTCGATCCCGCGGTTCATCGGGCCGGGGTGCATGACCAGCGCGTTCGATTCGGCCAGTTCCAGCCGGTCGAGCGTCAGTCCGTAGAGGTGGCGATATTCGCGCGGGGACGGGATGAACTGGCCCTCCATGCGCTCCATCTGCAGGCGCAGCATCATGACCACGTCCGCGCCTTTCAGCGCCGCGTCGAAGTCATGGAACACCGTCACGCCCATCTGCTCGATATCGGCGGGCATCAGCGCGGGCGGCGCGCAGACCCGCACGTCGGCGCCCAGCGAGGCGAGGCACAGGATGTTCGAGCGCGCCACGCGGCTGTGCAGGATATCGCCGCAAATCGTCACCCGCAGCCCGTTGAAAGCGCGCTTGGCCTGCCGGATCGTCAGCGCATCGAGCAGCGCCTGCGTCGGGTGCTCATGCTGGCCGTCCCCGGCGTTGAGCACCGGGCAATCCACCTTGTCCGCGATCAGCTGCACCGCGCCGGAGGAGGCGTGGCGGATGACGATGGCGTCGGCGCGCATGGCGTTGAGCGTCATCGCCGTGTCGATCAGCGTCTCGCCCTTCTTCACGCTGGAGGTGGCGACCGCCATGTTCACGACGTCGGCGCCGAGGCGCTTGCCCGCGATCTCGAAGCTCAGGAGTGTGCGCGTCGAGTTCTCGAAGAAGGCGTTGATGATGGTCATGCCGGAAAGCAGCTCGACCCGCTTCTGCGCGCCCCGGTTCATTTCGACCCACTGTTCCGCCTCGTCGAGCAGGAACCAGATCTGGTGCGGGGCTAGCCCTGCGATGCCCGTGAGGCCGCGATGCGGAAAGGCGAGAGCGCCTGCCGGATAGGTGTATTCTGGAGGTGTCATTAAAGACCACGCCATAGGCGGGGAGCCGGGGGTGAGCAAGGGCGATCCAGCCATTCCTCCCCCGATGCGAAAAGGAATGGAACCGCTTTGGTGCCCGCCCCTTTCCCATTCCGCACCGCAGCAGGTAAGGCTGCATGCGAAAGGCAGGTCGTTACATGAGATTCGCGCGCAAGGTCTGGAAGTTGCTGGTCGCCGTGAAGGATGCGCTGGCGCTGCTGTTCCTGCTGGCTTTCTTCGGGGTGATCTACGCCGCGCTCTCGGCGCGGCCGGTCGGCGGCAAGGTGGAGAACGGGGCTCTGCTGCTCGAACTCGACGGCACCGTGGTCGAGGAGAAGAGCAAGGTCGACCCGCTCCAGCTGCTGACGTCCGGCGGCGAGCAGGTCCACGAATTCCAGGCCCGCGACGTCGAGCGGGCGCTGCGGCTGGCGGCGAGCGACAAGCGGATCAAGGCGGTCGTCCTCGACCTCTCGCGCTTCATGGGTGGGCGCTATGTCCACCTGCATGATATCGGCGCGGCCATCGACGAAGTGCGCAAGGCGGGCAAGCCGGTGCTGACTTTCGCCAATCTCTATGCCGATGACGGCGTGCAGCTGGCGGCCCACGCCAGCGAGGCCTGGGTCGACCCGATGGGCGGCGCCTTCGTGGCGGGCCCGGGCGGCAACCTGCAGTTCTACAAGGGCCTTTTCGACAAGTACGGGGTCAACGCGCATGTCTACCGCGTCGGCACCTATAAGTCGGCGGTCGAGCCCTACATGCGCACCGGCCTCTCGCCCGAGGCGCGCGAGGACTTCAAGCTGATCCTCGATTCGCAGTGGAACGCCCTGCGCGCCGAGATCGCGAAGGTGCGGCCCAAAGCGCAGCTCGATCGCATGGTCGCGGACCCGGTCGGCTGGAACAAGGCCCACGGCAACGACATGGCCGAGGCCGCGAAGGCGGCGGGCCTGATCGACCGCATCGGCGACCAGACCGAGTTCGAGGCCCGCGTCGAGAAGCTGGTGGGCGAAACCACGATCGGCCATTCGGACAAGGACGCGCCGGACTACGCGCATACCGGGCTGGCGACCTGGCTGGCGGCGAACCCGGTGAAGGGGGAGGGCGCCAAGATCGGCGTCGTCACCATCGCCGGAGAGATCGTCGACGGTGAGGCTGGTCCCGGCACGGCGGGCGGCGACCGCATCGCCGCGCTGCTCGACGAGAACCGCGAAGAGGGCATGAAGGCGCTGGTTGTGCGGATCGATTCGCCGGGAGGCTCGGTCATGGCGTCGGAGCGTATCCGCCGCGCGATCCAGCGCTGGCGCGATGCCAAGATCCCGGTCGTGGTGTCGATGGGCTCAATGGCAGCGAGCGGCGGCTACTGGGTCTCCACGCCCGGCCAGCGCGTGTTCGCGGAACCCGCGACGATCACCGGCTCGATCGGCGTCTTCGCCTTCGTGCCCAGCTTCGAGAAGACGCTGGCGGACTTCGGCGTGACCAGCGATGGGGTGCGCTCCACGCCGCTGGCCGGGCAGCCGGACATTCTCGGCGGCTTCACGCCTGAGGTCGAAGCCATGCTTCAGGGCTCGGTGGAGAGCATCTACGGCAAGTTCCTCGGCATCGTCGGCAAGGCGCGCGGCAAGACGCCGCAGCAAGTCGACGCGATCGCTCAGGGCCGCGTGTGGCCGGGTGCGGACGGGCAGCGGCTCGGCCTCGTCGACCAGATGGGCGGGCTGGACGATGCGCTCGCCTATGCCGCGAAGCTGGGCGGCGTGGGCAACGGCAAGTGGCAGGCGGTCTACCTGGAGGAACCGGAGGATTCGTTCAGCGCCTTCGTGCAGAGCATGACGTCCGGTTCGCAGGAGCAGGCGGCAGCCTACGACTTTGCCGGGCTGGTGGCGCAGCGCCAGCGGCTGCAGATGGCGCAGGCGGTGGCGCGGCTCGACGGTGTGCTGGGCGCGCAGGGCGTGCAGGCATACTGCCTCGCATGTGCGGCCGGGCCTGACTATCGTGCGGTGGCAAAGCCGGCGGGCGAGGGTTCGACCGTGGCGATGCTCGCGCGGCTGGCAGGGTGGAAGTAGGCTGACAGGGTGGCGCGCGGCCCTTCGACAAGCTCAGGGCGAGCGGGGGCGGGGTAGTTCGCTTTCCTCTCCCCGCTCATGCTGAGCCTGTCGAAGCACGAGCGGAAGCACTCACCCATCGTCATTGCGAGCGTAGCGAAGCAATCCAGGGCAGCATTACGCCGCCCTGGATTGCTTCGCTACGCTCGCAATGACGAAATGAGCCTCAATCCGGCGGCGGCAGTTCCACCGGCGCCTCATCGGGCTGGTCGAAGTCCGGACCCTGCGGCGGTGTCTCATCCGGACCGCCGGGAACGCCGGGGGCGTTTCCGGGCGTCGGGATTTCCGCGGGCGTGTCGCCGGGGCTGTAGACGGGTGGCTGGGTGGCCATGGTGATCTCGCTCCTCTCGCCCCCTCGCACACATAACCCGGCGCACAGCCGATCCGTTCCGTGACAGCATAGCGACTCGTCGCACTTGCCCTTTTCTCCGGCTGCCATTAATGGCCCGTCCCTTGAGTTTCAGGCTACACTCATGCGGGCGTGGCGGAATTGGTAGACGCGCTGGTTTTAGGTACCAGTATCGAAAGATGTGGGGGTTCGAGTCCCTTCGCCCGCACCAATCCGCCGCCTGTGCGAGGGAATGCCGCGTAATGCTGGCCGAGAGGCCCTTTGGATTGCACAGGAAGGCATCGAAATGCAGATCGTCGAAACGACCAACGAAGGCCTGAAGCGCGCCTATACGGTCACCATCCCCGCCGCCACCATCACCTCCAAGGTCGAGGGTGAGGTCAAGAAGATCGCCCCGCAGGTGCGCATGCCCGGCTTCCGCGCCGGCAAGGTTCCCGCGAACCTCGTCAAGAAGCTGCACGGCCCGGCGATCCACCAGGAAGCGCTGAACACCTCGATCCGTGAAGCCATGGACAAGCTGGTGGCCGACAACGCCCTGCGCCCGGCGATGAACCCCGACGTCAAGCTGACCGACGGCTACGAAGAGGGCAAGGACGCCGAGCTGACCGTCAGCCTCGAAATCCTGCCGACCATCGCCGCGCCCTCGCTCGACGGCCTGAAGCTCGACAAGCTGACCGTGCCCGTCTCGGATGAAGCCGTGACCGAAGCGGTCGCGAACATCGCCAAGCAGCAGCAGCGCTTCGAGACCAAGGACGGCGAGGCCGCCGAGGGCGATCAGGTCATCATCGACTTCACCGGCAAGCTCGACGGCGTCGAGTTCGACGGCGGCAAGGCCGAGAAGGCCCCGCTGGTGATCGGCGCCGATCGCTTCATCCCGGGCTTCGAAGAACAGCTCAAGGGCATCAAGGCCGGTGACGAGCGCACCATCACCGTGACCTTCCCCGAGGACTACCCGGCCGAGAACCTCGCCGGCAAGGAAACCACCTTCGACATCGTCGCGCACGAAGTGAAGGCGCCTGCCGAATCGAAGCTCGACGACGACTTCGCCAAGGAACTGGGCCTCGAGAGCCTGGAGCAGCTCACCGGCCTGCTGCGCGGCCAGCTGGAGCAGGAAACTGCCGGCCTGACCCGCACCGCCATGAAGCGCTCGCTGCTCGACCAGCTGGCCGCCGGCCATGACTTCGACGTGCCGCCGACCATGGTGGAAGCCGAATTCTCGCAGATCTGGCAGCAGCTGATCCAGGAAGCGCAGAACGAGGAAGACCCGGCCGCCGCTCTCGAAGAGATCGAGGCCGAGAAGGACGACTACCGCAAGATCGCCGAGCGCCGCGTGCGTCTGGGCCTGCTCCTGTCGGAAATCGGCCAGGCCAACGGCGTCGAAGTGACCCAGCAGGAAATGGGCATGCTGATGCAGCAGGCTGCGCAGCAGTACCGCCCCGAAGATCGCCAGCGCTTCTTCGAATACGTCCAGCAGGACCCGATGATGGCCGCCCAGCTGCGCGCTCCGCTCTATGAGGACAAGGTCGTCGACTTCCTCATCGAGAAGGCCGAAGTCACCGAGCGCGAAGTGACCCGCGACGAGCTGCAGGCCGCGATCGAGGCCGACGCCGACGGCGAGAAGCCCGCTGCCGAGGCGAAGCCGAAGAAGGCTCCGGCCAAGAAGGCTGCCAAGAAGGACGAAGCGGAAGCCGCTCCGGCCCCCGAGGCAGAAGCGGAAGCTGCCGCCGAGGCGAAGCCGAAGAAGGCTCCGGCCAAGAAGGCTGCCGCCAAGAAGGACGACGCTGAAGAGGCTCCGGCCGACGAAGCCAAGCCCGCCAAGAAGGCGCCGGCTAAGAAGAAGGCCGCTGCCAAGGAGGACTGATCCCTCCCTTGCGGTTCGACCGATAACCAAAAAGCCCCGGTGCAGCGATGCACCGGGGCTTTTTGTGTTCCCGTCGTCCCGGACTTGATCCGGGACCGCTGGCTGTCTTTAGATGAGCGCCGTCGGCAAGTCGCCCTGACGCGAGCGCAGTTGTTCACGGCCACCGGTCCCGGATCAAGTCCGGGACGACGACGGGTTCAATCCCCGATCTTCCCGAACGGCACCAGCTTGCGCGCCAGTTCCGCCGCCGCCTTGCCGTTGTTCGCCCGCAGCGAGGGCAGGACCGAGAGCGCCGCGCGCTTCATCAGGGCATCGAGGGGAGTCGCCGCCTGCCCGGTCGCGGCGGCTTCGGCCCAGCGCCTCGCCTGCGCGATGTCGCTCGGGTCGTTGCGGATCTGCAGCAGCGCGGCGAGGCCGGGGTAGAACGCCCGGTCGCCGCCGAGTGCAACGGCTTTCGCCAGCGCGGTTTCTCCGGCCGAGACCCGCGCGCCCAGCGCCGTGCGGGCCAGGAACCCGCCGAGTTCGTCCACCGCGCCGAGGTGCCATCCGGCGATCACGATCTGCGCCTCTGGATCGCGCGGGTTGGCCGCCGCCAGCTTCTGGAACACGTCGAGCGAGGCCCGCACGTCCGAGCGGCTGCGGGTCAGCTTGCCGCGATAGCCGATGGCGATGGCCCGCTGCAGCGTCGCCTCATGATCGTTCGGCCGCGCGGCGAGGATGCGATCCGAAGCGGTGATCGCCTGCGCGACCAGCTTGAGCGCCTGCGGTTTGGTGGCAGTCTGGAAAGCGGCGGTCGTGAGCAGTTCGCGGGGCGTGTCGGCCAATGCCGCAGCCGGAGCCATGGAAACGATTGCACTGAGGGCTAGCAACGAAGTTCGGTACACAGGGTCTCCTGCGAGGCTGGAACTGGGCAAGATGGCCGAGAGCGAGGGCGCCCGCCAGTCCCTATCGTCGCGGCGCGCATCCCGATCGTCCCGTTTTCGGTCTATTGCGCCCAGTTGCGCAAGGCTGGAGCGGTCAGTGTGGCACTGCGCGACCGTTCGTAGCCGGCGCCGATGCGCAGCACTTTGGCATCGTCCCATTTCCCGGCCATGAACGAAATTCCCACCGGCAATCCCTCGACCGTGCCCATCGGCACCGAGAGGTGCGGATAGCCCGCGATGGCTGCCAGCGATCCGGCACCGACGTCGACGAAATTGTCGCCCAGCACCGGATCGATCGGCCAGGCCGGGCTGGTGGTGGGAGCGACGAGGACATCGACGTCGTACTTCCTCAGAAGCGCGTCGATCCCCTCGGTCCCCGCGAGCCGCCGGGCATCGGCGCGGGCCTTGGCGTAGGCGGCGGGATTGGTGGTCGTCAGCGCCTTCTCGAAAGTCTGTTGCCCGTACCAGCGCAGTTCTTCCGCAGCGTGTGCCTTGTTGAAGGCGATCAGCCCGGCAAGGTCGCGCGCGGGTGCCGGGCGGGGCAGGTCGCCTAGGTAGGCGTCGATGCCCACCCGGAACTCGTGCAGCATGATCGTGAATTCGGCCTCACCGAGCCGCTCGTCGGGCTCGAAATCGATCTCCACCACTTGCGCCCCGGCGCGCTTCATGTCGGCGAGCGCGGCATCGAACAGCGCGGTGAGCGCCGACATGTGCCCGGCCTGACGGCGCAGCACGCCTACGCGCACGGCCTTCAGGCTGACCCTGCCCAAACCGACGGTGAAGTCCGGCTTGTGCCGGTCGGCATCGGCGGTGGCCGGATCGGCGGGGTCGCTGCCGGCCATTGCGTTGAGCAGCAGCGCGGCGTCGGCGACGCTTGTGGCCATCGGCCCGGCGGTATCCTGGCTCGAACTGATCGGCACCACGTAGGTGCGGCTGACCAGCCCGACGGTCGGCTTGAATCCGACGAGCCCCATCACCGAGGCGGGGCAGGTGATCGAGCCGTCGGTCTCGGTGCCGATCGCCGCCCACGCCATGCCCGCCGCCACCGCCGCGCCGCTGCCCGAGGACGAGCCGCAGGGGCTGCGGTCGAGCGCGTAAGGGTTCTTCGTTTGCCCGCCCACCGCGCTCCAACCGCTGGAGGAGTGCTCGCCGCGAAAGTTCGCCCATTCGGAGAGGTTGGTCTTGCCCAGGATGACCGCGCCCGCTTTGCGCAGCTTCGCCACCAGCGGTGCGTCGCGTCCCGTGGCGTTGTCCTTCAGCGCGAGGCTGCCCGCGGTCGTGGGCATGTCGCGCGTCTCGATGTTGTCCTTCACCAGCACCGCGCGCCCGGCGAGCGGGCCTTTGCCCTTGATGGCCAGCGATTCCGACGGGGCCACGGCGACGACCGCATGGATCGCCGGGCCGCTGTCGTCGATCGCCTCGATCCGCTTGAGGTAGGTTTCGGGCGTCTCCTGCGCGGCGACGGGAATCGGAGACGCGGCGAGAAGGCCGAGGGCGAGGATGAAGGGGCGGTTCACGTAAAAGGCTCCGGCGGGGTGGAGCGCAGCACGATGGCCGAAGCGGCGTCGCGGTTCCAGCGCCCATTGCGGGTTTTTCGATGGGGGGCGGGGGGCGGGATGACGGCAAGGGGTGGTAAGCAGCCATTGCGGAGCGCCCACCCCGTCCGGCTAGGCAGCAAGCTGCCAAGCCTCCCGGCCCTCCCGCAGGCGGGAGGGCGAACACCGCTTGCCCGCCCGCTTGCGGGAGGGGCAGCGAGACTTGCTGAGCCGAAGGCGAAGTTAGTCGCAGCGGGGTGGGCAAAGCGCAACGTCCGCAACAGGGCGCTTCCGGAAAGTCCGCTTTCCTACATCCGACGCCGTCCCATACACTGCGCCGCATGCCCCATCCGACCGCCCAAAACCGCACAAGGTTACACCGCAAGGTGACACTTCCCCCTCACAAGGTGACACTTCCCGGCCCAAGGTGACACCTTCTCCCTCTGGACAGTGTAAACCGTGTAAACCTGCGTCACCTTGTGGACTTCGGGCAGCGCCTCCAGCGGCTTCTCCCCCGCCCATTCACGCCTGATAGGTTAACCCCCTTGAACATCGCGCATTGCCACGCGACATAGGCGAGGCAAAATCGCAAAGAGGACTCCCATGCTCGACCTGTTCGGCGCTTCGAACGCCCAAGGAAAGTTCACCACCGATCCCGTGACGGGCGCACTCGTGCCGATGGTCGTCGAGCAGACCAGCCGCGGCGAACGTTCGTTCGACATCTACTCGCGCCTGCTGCGTGAGCGCATCGTGTTCATCACCGGCCAGGTGGAAGACCACATGGCCTCGCTCATCGTCGCGCAGCTGCTGTTCCTGGAATCGGAAAACCCGACCAAGGACATCTCGATGTACATCAACTCGCCGGGCGGCGTGGTGACGGCCGGCATGGCGATCCACGACACCATGCAGTACATCAAGCCGCGCGTCTCGACCGTGTGCATCGGCCAAGCCGCGTCGATGGGCAGCTTCCTGCTCGCCGCCGGTGAGCCGGGCATGCGCATCGCGCTGCCGAACGCGCGCATCATGGTCCACCAGCCCTCGGGCGGCGCGCAGGGCATGGCCAGCGACATCGAGATCCAGGCGCGCGAAATCCTGCGCATGCGCCGCCGCCTGAACGATCTCTACGTGAAGTACACCGGCAAGTCGCTCGATGAGATCGAGAAGGCGATGGACCGCGACACGTTCCTCGAAGCTGACGAAGCGCTGGCATTCGGCCTCGTCGACAAGGTCTTCGAGACCCGCCCCGACGGCGACAAGCCGGCGGAAGCGTAACGTCCTGAAGCGGGACCGGCGCCTTCAGTCTCCGTCAAGCATTTGGCGGTAGGATTGCAAAGCCGGTCCCGGGCAGGCTAGAGTGAGCGAGTCGCCTCGGTTGGAGGCTAAAGACGGAAAATGACGAAATTGAGCGGATCTGACGCGAAAAGCACCCTATACTGCAGCTTCTGCGGTAAGTCGCAGCATGAAGTGCGCAAGCTGATCGCGGGCCCAACGGTGTTCATCTGCGATGAATGTGTCGAGCTTTGCAACGACATCATCCGCGAAGAAACCAAGGCGGGCATTGCCGGTCGCAAGGAAGGCGAGATCGTCTCTCCGCGCGACATCTGCGAGATGCTGAACGACTACGTGATCGGCCAGGAACGCGCCAAGCGCGTCCTGTCGGTGGCTGTCCACAATCACTACAAGCGCCTCAAGCACAGCGGCAAGCAGGGCGACGTCGAGCTGTCGAAGTCGAACATCCTGCTGGTCGGGCCGACCGGTTCGGGTAAGACGCTGCTCGCGCAGACGCTCGCGCGCACCTTCGACGTGCCGTTCACGATGGCCGACGCCACCACGCTGACCGAAGCCGGCTACGTGGGCGAAGACGTGGAGAACATCATCCTCAAGCTGCTGCAGGCGTCCGACTATAACGTCGAGAAGGCGCAGCAGGGCATCGTCTACATCGACGAGATCGACAAGATCAGCCGCAAGGCCGAGAACCCGTCGATCACGCGCGACGTTTCCGGCGAGGGTGTGCAGCAGGCGCTGCTCAAGCTGATGGAAGGCACCACCGCCTCGGTTCCGCCGCAGGGTGGCCGCAAGCATCCGCAGCAGGAATTCCTGCAGGTGGACACGACCAACATCCTGTTCATCTGCGGCGGCGCTTTCGCGGGCCTCGACAAGATCATTGCCGACCGCCTGCAGAAGCGTTCGATCGGCTTCGGCGCGCATGTCGCCGATCCAGACAAGCGCCGAGTGGGCGAACTGCTCCAGAAGGCGGAGCCGGAAGATCTCCTCAAGTTCGGCCTGATCCCCGAATTCGTCGGCCGCCTGCCGGTGATCGCGACCCTCAACGACCTCGACATCGAGGCGCTGGTCAAGATCCTCAAGGAACCGAAGAACGCGCTGATCAAGCAGTATGCGCGCCTGTTCGAGCTGGAAGACGTGGAGCTGACCTTCACCGACGACGCGCTGGAAGCGATCGCCAAGAAGGCGATCGAGCGCAAGACCGGCGCGCGCGGCCTGCGTTCGATCGTGGAAGGGCTGCTGCTCGACACCATGTTCGACCTGCCGACCGAGCGCGACATCGCCGAAGTCGTCGTCGACAAGGACGTGGTCGAGGGCCGCAAGGAACCCGTCCGCGTGCTCAAGGGCGACAAGGCGGAAGCTGCGGCCTGACGGCTCCGGTCCCCGCATCGCGAATACCACAAGGCCCGGTCGGTTCGCTGACCGGGCCTTGTGTCGTTGGGGGTCTTTGTCGAGCGGGCGGAGCCAGGTGAAGCGCTATCTCTTCATCTGCAGCCAGAACCGACTGCGCAGCCCGACCGCAGAGCAGGTTTTCGCATGCCGGGGCGATATAGAGGTCGCTTCGGCAGGCACCAACGCCGACGCCGAGGAACCGCTGACCGGAGAGCTGGTGACCTGGGCCGACGTCATCGTGGTTATGGAGAAGGTCCATCGCACCAAGCTGCAACAGCGTTTCCGGCGCTTCCTAAACGGGCAGCGCGTCATCTGTCTCGACATTCCGGACGACTTTGCCTTCATGGATCCCGACCTGATACGGCTGCTTGAACGCAAGATGGCGCGCTACCTGCCGACGACTGCCGATCGGACCTAGATCCTCGCACGGATATCGCCCGGACGGGTGCCCGCTTGCTTGGCAACCCGCGATGGCCGCCCCACTCTGCGGCAAACACATTGGGGAGAGAGCCATGGCCGCGCGCGTTCCGGTTTCGCGGGTGATCCACACCATTCACGCCGTCGCCGATATCCACGCTGCCCGCGCGCTTTACCAGGATGCGCTGGGCGGACTGGTCTTTGCGGAGAACTACTTCCCCGCCGAGGACCGCGACGCCGCGCTGCTCTACGTCACCGACCACATGGTCGAACCGATGGCGCCGCGCCGCGCGGATGACCTCAGCAAGCCGTTCGCCCGGCAGTTCGCGCGGATCGGGCAGGCGTTCCACTCGTTCGAGATCAAGGTGGCGGACGGCAAGGCAGCCAGCGCCGCCTTCCGGGAAGCGGGCTGCACCGTCGCCGCCGACTACGGCGTGTTCTTCTTCGTGAAACCCGAATCGACTGGCGGCGTCCTGCTGGAAGTCTGTGAACTGCCAATGCCCAACGATCCGTGGGAGCGGGGCAACTGGGACCCGTCAGTCGGGGCAGGGCATCACTGTACGGTGACCGGACTGGATCACATCGGCTGCGTCACCGCCGATATCGAGACGGCGCTGCGCTTCTTCACGGAGGTCGTCGACGGCGAAGTGCTGGAGGACGCCCGGACCGAACTACCCCAACCCGCGCGCCGGGTCCTGCTGCAAGTGGGCGACACGCGGGTCGCCTTCGTGCAGCCGGACGATCCTGCCGGTGGCCCGCTCGGTGCGTTCCTGCAAAGTACACAGAACGGCATCTATGCGCTCGTCTGGAAGATCGCCGATGCGGGCAGGGCGCGGGCGCATTTCGCGGACAAGCTGAAGCTGCGCCTGACGGGCGAGGGTTGCATATCATCCGGCTTCGCCATTCTGCCCGAGGACTTCCTCGGCGCGCGGCACGAATTCGTATAGCCTAGACGACGGCCTCGCTCTCCAGCGCGCAGGGGCTGTGGTCGTCGGTTTCGACCTGAATGGTCGGGTGGCCGATGCCGAACTCATGCTCGAGGTCATGGGCCAGGGCATGCAGGAATCCGTCGCCCGGCTGTCCGCCGGGCATGACGAGGTGCGCGGTGAGAGCGGTCTCGGTCGTGCTCATCGGCCAGATGTGCAGGTCATGGACGCGCACGACGCCCGGCCGCGCCTCGAGGAAGGCGCGCACGCGCGGGCCGTCGATGCCCTCCGGCACGCCCAGCATGCCCATGTGCAGCGAATCGCGCAGCAGGCCCCAACTCGACCATGCGATCACGACGGTGATGACCAGCGAAGTCACCGGATCGACGATCGCCCAGCCGGTCCAGGTGATCAGCAGCCCCGCGATGACCACGCCGACCGACACCAGCGCATCGGCCATGAGGTGCACGAAGGCGGCCCGCAGGTTCAGATCGGACTTTGAGCCCTTGGCGAAGAGCAGCGCGGAGAGGCCGTTCACCGCGATGCCGATCCCTGCGACGATCATCATCGTGGTGCCGCCCACCGGCTCGGGGTCGGCGAGGCGGCGCACCGTCTCGACCAGGATCGCGCCGATCGCCACCCACAGCAGCGCCGCATTGGCGATCGCGGCGAGGATCGAGGAACTCTTGAGCCCGTAAGTGAAACGCTCGGAAGGCGGGCGGGCCGACAGCACCGCCGCTGCCCAGGCGAGCGCCAGCGACAGCACGTCCGACAAGTTGTGCCCCGCATCCGCCAACAGCGCCATGGAGCCGCTGACGAAGCCAGCGACGACCTCGGCGATGACGAAAATCAGGTTCAGCGATACAGCGATGGCGAAGGCGCGGCCGGGATTGGCCGGCGCCGCATGCGTGTGATGATGCCCGTGGCCATGATTATGCCCATGCCCATGATGATGCCCGTGATGATGACCTGCGCTCATGGCCGAACGAGTGGCACGAGCGCCCGGTCGGCATCAAGCGATGACGTAACATCACGGCCGTATTACGTTTTTGCAGTGTTGCAGGCGCAGCAGCACTTTCCCTTTCCAGTGACATTTATGCCGCAGTGCAATATCGCGCGCGCACCATAAACTACTGAAATATTGTTGTTTTTTTGCAAAAAATTGTGTTGTGTTACGCTTGTGTCACAAAATATCGCGTTTGCGCACGCATTTGAGTCCTCACCGTCAGAAAGTTGTCATATCCCGCTGCTCTTAGCAGCCGCAGCAAATGCGGCGGGGCTGAAGCGTTCGTCGCACATTGTGACCACTCTAGTCTGACAAGATCAGGGGCATAAAATGAAACTCACCTCCCTCCTCTCCACGGCGACCAGCACGATCGCCGTTGGCGCCGCCTTCCTCGCGGTTCCCGCTTTCGCGCAGTCGACCGGTTCGGCCGACTTCGACGGCGACACCATCGTCGTCACCGGCGGCCGCGTGCACGACATTCTTGGGGTTCGCACGCCCGACTCGCCCAAGGCGAAGGTCGAGATCGGCCAGGAAATCATCGGTGCGCAGCGCGCTGGCCAGTCGGTCAACGAAATCATCAACTTGGTTCCGGGCGTCAGCTTCACCAACAACGACCCGTGGGGTTCGTCGGGCGGTTCGTTCACCATCCGCGGCTTCGATTCGAGCCGTATCTCGCAGACCTTCGACGGTATCCCGCTGAACGACTCGGGCAACTACGCGATCTACACGAATCAGCAGGTCGACGGCGAAATCATCGAGCGCGTCAACGTCAACCTCGGCTCGACCGACGTTGACAGCCCGACCGCAGCGGCTGTCGGCGGCACCGTCAACATCAACACCAAGATTCCGGACGAGAAATTCGGCATCATGACGAGCACGTCCTACGGCGACATCGCTGCCAAGGGGTCGGGCGGTGTCGATCGTTCGTACCAGCGCTTCTTCGCCAAGGTCGAAACCGGTGACCTGACCTCGAGCGGTCTGCGCGCCTACTTCACCGGCTCTTACCTGCGCAACGGCCCGTCGTTCTCGAATTACGGCAAGGTCGAGAAGAAGCAGTTCAACACCAAGATTTACCAGCCGCTCGGCGACAACGGCGACTTCATCTCGCTGGCTGGCCACTACAACGAGAACCGCAACAACTTCGGCGGCTCGCCGCTGCGCGCCAACGCGTTCACCGGCGACAAGGATCAGCGGTTCTACGAACTGGCAAACGGCTACCCCTGTACCGTCAGCGAGAACAGCACTCCAAACGGTTGCGGCACTGACTTCGAGCGTCGCTACAACCCGTCGAACACCGGCAACGTCCGCCTCGCCTCGCTGTTCCACCTCACCGACAAGCTGACGCTGTCGGTTGACGCGGCCTACCAGTACACCAAGGCCAACGGTGGCGGCACCTCGAACGCCTTCGAGGGCTTCTTCACCTCGGGCGGTAAGCAGTTCACCGGCAACTACGGTGGCCAGTTCTACTTCGGTCGCGATCTTAACGGAGACGGTGTGCTCGGTCGCGTGACCGTGCTCCAGCCGAGCCAAACCAAGACCAACCGCTATGTCGCGATCGCCAACCTCGGTTACGAAATCAACGACACCAATCGCATTCGCCTGTCTTACTCATTCGACCGTGCGCACCACCGCCAGACCGGTGCTGCCGGGCTGTTGAAGGCGAATGGCGAGCCTTACGATGTGTTTGCCGTCAACGATCCGCTGACGGACGTTTATGGCAACGTTCTGCAGAAGCGTGACCGCGACTCCTATGCCACGCTGCACCAGATCGCCGGCGAATATCGTGGTGACTTCTTCGAGGACAAGCTCTCGATCCTGCTGGGTGTTCGCGCGCCCTTCTTCACCCGCGACCTCACGCAGAACTGCTTCACCACCAGCACCGGCGGCACCTCCGGCGCTTTCGTGAACTGCGTACCGGCCGATCAGGCTGCTGCTTATGCCGCTGCCAACCCGTACGTGTACAACACGGTTACGGGTATCCCGAGCGGCGCGGCAGGCCCGCAGTCGCGCAAGCTCAAGTACGACAAGATCCTCCCGAACGTCGGTGCGACCTTCAAGATCACGCCGGAAGTCAGCCTCGCGGCCAGCTATGCGAAGAACCTCTCGGTTCCGAGCACCGACACGTTGTACAATTCCTTCTTCTTCCCGGCGGACAACGCTTCGTCGTATCGCAGTCCGGAAACCTCGGACAGCTTCGACCTGAGCCTGCGCTACTCGACCCCCATGGTTCAGGCATCGATCACCGGCTGGTATTCGATGTACAACAACCGTCTCGTTACCGCGTATGACATCGACGGCAACGCGACGGACACCAACCTCGGCAAGGTCAAGAAGTATGGCGTCGATGCCAGCGTCTCGGTCCGTCCGGTCCAGCCGCTGTCGCTCTATGTCTTCGGTTCGTACATCAACTCGGAAATCCAGGACGACGTTGCGACCACTGCAGGCGTGTGTAGCACTGCCAAGCAGACCGCAGGCGTGTGCTATGCCGTAGGCACCGGCTCGTCGGCGGCTTACTACTTCAATACCAAGGGTAACCGCGAACGCGGCGCCGCGAAGTGGCTGGTCGGCGGTCGTGCGCAGATCGAGGCGGGTGATTTCATCCTCGGCGCGCAGGCCAAGTACACCGGTTCGCGTTACCTGAACGACCTGAACTTCTCCGATCTGGTATATGGCGCCAAGTTCAAGAGCTACACGATCGTCGATCTCGACGTCCGTTATTCGCTCGCGGGCCTGGGGCTCGACAAGACCCAGATCCAGTTCAACGTGACGAACCTGTTCGACAAGTTCTACGTCGGCTCGTTCCCGGGCGGTTTCGATCTCTCGCCTAGCTCGACCAGTTCGTTCGTGAACTTCGGTTCGCCGCGTGCGGTTAGCGCCACACTGATCATGGGCTTCTGATCAAGCCTGCTCCGACGACGGAAACAGGAGAGGGGAGGAACCGTCAGGTTCCTCCCCTTTTTCTTTGCCCGTCGTGGATTGGAGGGTTGTCCTGTAATGGTGCGCTGCCTCGCCCCGAGCGACGATGCAGGCGCAATCCGTTTTCCTACATCGGACAGCGGGCCTAGCATGGGCCCATGAAAACTCGCCTGTCGCCTTGCCGGATACACGCCACGGAACGCGATTGCCACGCGTTCGGGTTTCGCGCCGGCGGAGTGGTAGGGCGTGCGCAAGGTGACACTTCGCGCGCGCAAGGTGACGCTTCACCCTTGCAAGGTGACACCTTTCCGGCACGAAGTGACACTTTCCGGGGTAAGGTGACGCCTTTCCCCCCTGGACAGTGTAAACCGTGTAAACCTGTCACCCTGCAGGGAACCGCCCGGCAGGTGAGCGTCGATGCGGTAGGGATGGCCCTATTCGTAGACGCAGGCGTCGTAGCCGCCGCGCTTCACGGTGCCGATGCGCGCGGCGATCGTATTGCCGTAGCGCCGCGTGAAACCGGCGGGGCTCTTGACCGAGCGGGTCTTGGGGCTGGGCAGGGCAGCGGCCATGCGCCCTGCCTCGGCGGGAGAGAGACTGGCGGCAGACTTGCCGAAGTAGCGCTGCGCCCCGGCCTCGACGCCGTAGGTGCCGATGCCGGTCTCGGCGACGTTGAGGTAAACCTCCATGATCCGGCGCTTGTCCCACAGGTTCTCGATCAGGAAGGTGAACCAGACCTCGAAGCCCTTGCGCAAGTAGCGGGTCCAGCCTTCGCCCTGCCACAGGAACACGTTCTTCGCGGTCTGCTGGCTGATCGTCGAGCCGCCCCGGATACGACCTCCCCGAGCATTGCGCTCCATGGCCTTTTCGATGGCCTGCGTGTCGAAGCCGTTATGCGTGCAGAACTTACCATCCTCGGCGGCGACCACAGCGGCGACCATGTTGCGGTCGATCCGGCTGAGCGGCACCCAGTCCTTGGTGATGCCGTTGCCGTCTACCAGCATCGTCACCGTCACCGGCGGCGGCACAAAGCGGTAGAGCACCGTCAGGCCCACGCTGATCGCAATGAACCACACGATGATCTTGGCAAGGAGACGCATGGACGCAGGAAGCCTCTGAAACGGTCGGGAAGCTTCTCTCTAGTCGAAATGCCCGGCATTGCGCCAGCACCGGCGCGCGCTACGCCCGGCCGATACATGTATTCGTAATGTCGACGTTTCATTTGCAGTATGGACAATACTCCCAGATACATCCTCGCATAAGAGGAACGGGAGAACAGACGCATGGCGGCATCCTTCGGCGTGGGGTGGAGGCAGGTCGCGGTCGGCTTCATGCTGTTGGCGGCGACGGGCATGGTAGCCGCGACGTACTCGATCGTCGCGGTGCCGCTGGCGCGCGAGTTCCGGCCGAGTCGCACTGTGCTAATGCTGGCGATGACGGTGATGTCGGGCACCAGCGCGGTACTGGCGCCGCTGCTGGGGACGCTGATGGACCGCTTTCCGTTGCGCCGCCTGATGGTGACGGGCGGGCTGTGCCTGGGGGCGGGCTACATGGCGATTTCCCTCGCGACCTCCTTCACGCAAGTACTGATGATCTTCGCCGTGCTGATCGCGCCCGCCAACGTACTCATGGGGCCGGTGGCGATCACCGTGCTGCTCTCGCGCTGGTTCGCGCAGAAACGGGGGAGGGCGGTCGGTATCGCCATTGCCGGGATTTCGGCAGGCGGCTTCGTGTTTCCGCTCATCATCTCCGGTCTGATGGCGGCGTTCGAGTGGCGACTTGCCTTGCGGGCCTTGGCCGTCGTGCTGCTGCTCTGGACGATCCCGATGGCAATGCTGGTGGTGGACCGGCCATCCGACAAGCGCCTCAATCCCGACGGCGCGGACGAACCGCCGCTGCAGGCGCGGGAAGAACTGGCGAGGAACCCGATCTCCGCGCGGGAAATCCTGACCGACCCGGCTTTCTGGATGATCGCCCTGACCGTCTCGATCGTGACAGCGGGCCTGAAAGGCATGATCACGAACTTGGCGCCGCTCGCCATCGATACCGGGGCGACGGCGGCGCAAGCGGCACCGCTGATCTCGATATATTCCGCGTGCGGGTTCATCGCGAAGCTGAACTTCGCGGCGCTTTCCGACAAGGTCGGGCCGAAAGTGCTGATGTTCTGCGGCCTTGGCGGATTCGCGGCAGGGATGGTCTGCCTGACGCAGGCGGAAGCGGGCTATGGCGTGATCGCGCTGGGGGTGGCGATTACGGGGCTGTTCGGCGGACTGATGGTTCCGGCCGAAAGCTACCTCGCCCCGCGCATCTTCGGTCAGCGCGGCGTCGGGCGAGCGATGGGGATGCTTTCCGGTGCGATCCTGCTGGCGATGCTGGCGACGCCGCCGCTCTACGGACTGATGTACGACGTGACGGGAAGCTACACCGGCATGTTCTGGATATTCGCAGCTGCTGCAGTGGCGGCGCTGTTCTGGGTTCCGATGCTGCGGCTGCATCCGCGCGAGCAGGCGGCGTGAGGGCAAAGAAAAACCGGGCCATCCTTCGCGGACGGCCCGGCCTCTCGTTATACTTGGTGGCTCTGGATCAGGCCGGGAGCAGGCGCTTTTCGCCGGCGATGCGGTTCATCGCCTTCTGCAGCTTCTCGAACGCGCGCACCTCGATCTGGCGCACGCGCTCGCGGCTGACCGAGTAGACCTGGCTCAGTTCCTCCAGAGTCTTGGGATCGTCGGTCAGGCGGCGCTCCGTCAGGATGTCGCGCTCGCGCTCGTTGAGCGAACCCATGGCCTCGATAAGCATGTCGTGGCGCACCGAGGCTTCCTCGGCATCCGCGACGGTTTCGTCCTGCAGCGGGCGGTCATCCTGCAGGATGTCCATCCACTGGCCTTCGCCTTCCTCACGCAGCGAGACGTTGAGCGAGGCATCGCCGCCCATCATCATGCGGCGGTTCATGTTGACCACCTCGGTCTGCGAGACGCCCAGCGTCGTCGCGATCTTGGCGACGTCGTCGGGGTGCAGGTCGGTGTCCTCGTAGGCGTCGAGGTTCTTCTTCATGCGGCGCAGGTTGAAGAACAGCTTCTTCTGCGCGGCGGTGGTGCCCATCTTCACGAGGCTCCACGAACGCAGGATGTATTCCTGGATCGAGGCCTTGATCCACCACATCGCATAAGTCGCGAGGCGGAAGCCGCGCTCGGGCTCGAACTTCTTGACGCCCTGCATCAGGCCGATGTTCCCTTCGGAAATCAGCTCGGACACGGGGAGGCCGTAGCCGCGATAGCCCATGGCGATCTTGGAAACGAGTCGCAGGTGGCTGGTGACGAGCTGCGCTGCAGCTTCCGGATCCTGATGTTCCGAATAGCGCTTCGCCAGCATGTATTCCTGCTCAGGAGCCAGGATCGGGAACTTGCGGATCTCCGACAGGTAGCGGTTGAGGCTTTGCTCACCGCCCAAAGCCGGGACACTCGGCAGGTTTCGATTATTGCTCACGATCATCCGTCCTTTCTAGGTCGGTACACGGTCTAGGACCCTTTATAGGCGTCTTAGCTTGTGACCACCTCTATACGTTAGCATGGATTTGCGATTTCAGTGTCGCAGTTCGTCGATCAGTGTCCGCATATCGTCGGGCAAAGGACTGGCGAAATGGACCCTTTCTTGTAAAACGGGGTGAACGAACCCGAGTTCCGCAGCGTGGAGCGCCTGGCGGGAAAAACCGAGTCGGGAGAGAATCGGTCGAAGCGGAGAAGGAGTTCGCCCATAAACAGGGTCTCCCAATAGCGCATGACCGATTGACGCCATGTGAACACGGACCTGATGGGTTCGTCCCGTCTCCAGCCTGCATTCGACAAGAGTGGCGCCGCGCAGCGCTTCCAGGGTGCGGAAATGGGTGACCGCGTGCTTGCCGCGCCCGTCCTCCACCAGCGCCATCTTCTTGCGATCATGCGACGATCGGGCGATCGCGCCGCGCACGGTTCCGGCTACCGGCACCGGCCTGCCGCCGACGACGGCGTGATAGGCGCGTTCGATCGAGTGATCGGCGAACTGGACGGCCAGCCCTTCGTGCGCCTTGTCGGTCTTGGCGACGACGAGCAGCCCTGAAGTGTCCTTGTCGATGCGGTGGACGATACCGGGGCGCGCCACGCCGCCGATGCCGGACAACTGGCCCCGGCAGTGGTGGAGCAGGGCGTTCACCAGCGTTCCGTCGAGATTGCCCGCGGCCGGGTGGACGACGAGTCCGGCGGGCTTGTCCACGATGATCAGGTGCTCGTCCTCGTAGACGACGGCGAGGGGGATGTCCTGCGCCACCGCTTCGGCGGGCGCGGCCTCGGGCACGTCGATGGCAAACGGTGTTCCGGCATCCACTTTCAGAGATGCCTGCGCTACGGGCTTTCCGGCGAGCGAGACGCGGCCTTCACCCATCAGCGCCTTGATGCGTTCGCGCGACAGGCCGCTGACTTCGGCCAGGGCCTTGTCGATCCGGCCGCCACTGGCGACTTCGCCTTCGATGATGTTTGTAAGCGCCCCCATTGCGCGTAGGATTTGGGGATGATCGTCGAACTGACAAGTGGTGTTCTTGCAACATTGCATGAAGATGCGCGCAGGGCTGCTCCCGAAGAATGCTGCGGACTGTTGCTTGGGCGCGGTCAACGGATAGACGAAGCGCGGGCTGCGGCGAATCTGGCGGAAAACCGCCATGTTCACTTCGAGATCGACCCCGTTGTGTTGCTGGCGGCGCACAAGGAGGTGCGGGCGGGTGGGCCGGAAGTGATCGGCTACTATCACTCTCATCCTACGGGGATTTGCGTGCCTTCGGCGACCGATCGGCAACATTCCACCGGGGATTCGCGCATCTGGGCGATCATCGCGGAGAGCGAGGTTGCTTTCTGGCGCGATAACGCCAATGGATTCGAGGCCCTGCCGTTCCGCATCGTCGAATAGGGGGCCGCGTCAGAAGTACGAAAGAGCAGTCCAAGCCCATGACCACGAGTTCGATCGAACTTGCCAGCCTCCTGTGTTCGCGCCTTTGCCATGATATGCTCAGCCCGGTCGGTGCGCTGACCAATGGCCTTGAACTGCTGGCGGACGAGAAAGACCCGGAGATGCGCCAGCGCTGCTTCGAACTTCTCGACCAGAGCGCGAGGATTTCCACCGACAAACTCAAGTTCTTCCGCCTGGCCTTCGGTGCGGCGGGCGGCTTCGGTGAGATGGTGGCGGTGAGCGAGGCCAAGGTCCTCGTCGATGCGCTCGTGGCAAACAATCCGCGTGTCACGCTGGCCTGGGCGCTGCCGAGCGATTCGCTGCCAAAGGCGGCGATCAAGACGCTGCTCAACTTCGCGCTGATCGGCCTTGAAGCGCTGCCGCGCGGCGGCACGCTGGAGATCGCGGCGGAATATCGCGACAATCACAGCGAACTGGTCGTGCGCGCGGCCGGTCCGCGCATCGCTTTCGACCGTTCGGTCGGCGCAGCGCTCGAAGGCGCTTTGCCAGAGGGCGAACTGTCGAGTCGCACCGCGCCTGCCGCGATGCTGCGCCAGTTGGCGGTGGAGCTGAAGGGCCAGCTTCAGTTTGCGCTGGCGGATGATGCGCTGGTGCTTGGCGCGATGCTCCCAAGGGCCTGACGGGAAGGAGGCGCGACGAAGATGAACCGTTGGCTCGTCAATCGCACCGTCGCCTCCCCCAACTGGAACGAGCGCAAGCTGCCGATCACTATGGTCGTGCTGCACTATACCGGTATGAAGTCGGCCGAGGAGGCGCTGGAGCGGATGTGCGATCCGGCCGCCGAAGTCTCTGCCCACTATATGATCGACGAGGAGGGGATGATCACCTCACTCGTTCCTGAGGACAAGCGGGCCTGGCACGCGGGCCGTTCCTACTGGCGCGGTGAGACGGACGTGAATTCGGCCAGTATCGGCATCGAACTGGTCAATCCCGGACATGAATGGGGCTATCGTCCGTTTCCCGAACCGCAGATGGACGCGTTGCTGCCGCTGCTGGCGGATATCATGGACCGGCACGACATTCCCCGGGCCAACGTGGTCGCGCACTCCGATATCGCGCCTGCCCGCAAGCAGGACCCGGGCGAATACTTCGACTGGAACCGCCTTGGCGAACTCGGCCTTGCGCTGGAGATTCCCCAGGCGAAGATGAACCTTTTCTACGACAACCCCGGCGCCTTTTATCTGGCGCTGGAGCGGTTCGGCTACGACATCACCGACGGGCGCGCCGCCGTCACCGCGTTTCAGCGCCGCTGGCGGCCGATCTTCATGGATGGCGAGATCGATGGAGAAATCGGCGGCATCCTGTTCGAACTGCTGTTGGAACGCGATACCGGCCGTGCTAGGTGACCGCCCGCGCCGGGGAGCCGGGCAGCCGCGGGGTCGCCAAGGAAACTTGGATGACCGCGAGGAAAGTCCGGGCTCCACGAAACAAGGGTGGCAGGTAACGCCTGCCGGGCGAGGGCGGTTTTCAGACCGTCCGAAGCCTAGGGAAAGTGCCACAGAGAGCAAACCGCCGATGTTTTCCTCGGAAAGCAGGTAAGGGTGAAAGGGTGCGGTAAGAGCGCACCGCGCTGCCGGTAACGGTAAGCGGCTTGGTAAACCCCACCCGGAGCAAGACCGAATAGGGGCTGCGCGCCGGCGTCTCGTGAAAGCGGGGGAGATCGGCGGGTTCGTTTCGAACCCAGGCAGCCCGGGTTGGTCGCTTGAGCGAGGCAGCGATGTCTCGCCTAGAGGAATGGTTGCCGCCGCGGCGTAAGGTCCCTCTCTTTGGGAGACCACGCCAGGAACAGAACCCGGCTTACAGGCTCCCCGGCGCATTCAGGGCCTTGAAATTCCGGCTATTCAGGCAGCTTCGCTGCAGCCGGCGGCATTGTCGCTCGCGGTCAGGAACCAGCGGTCGGTTCCTTGCAGGCCGAGGGCAGTCAGCGTGCCGTGAAGGAATGCGCCGGTGTCGATGCCGATGCGATTGCCGCGCTCGTCCGGTTCCGGCGTGATCGTATGCCCATGCACCACGAAGCCCCCGAAATCGCCGCGATGGCTCAGGAAAGGCTCGCGAATCCAGCGGCAGTCGCGGCCGAGCTGATGTTCGAGCGGTGTATCGGGGCGGACACCCGCATGGACGAACACGTAGTCGCCTACGCGGTGCATCTTCTTGAAGCTGTCGAGGAAGTCGAAGTCGTCCTGCGGAATCGCCTCGTTCATCAGGCGCTGCATCTCTTCGGCATCGGCTGCGAGCAGTGTGTCCTTGTCGATACCGTAGGACAGGATCGTCTCCAGCCCGCCGAACTTGAGGAAACCGCGCATGGCCTCGGCATCCTTGCTGGCAACCAGCAGCATTTCCTCGTGATTGCCCTGGATGAACTCCACCTCACGCTCACGGCCCCACTGGCGCGCGCGGGCGACGACCCCGGCACTGTCGTCGCCCCGATCAATTAGGTCACCCAGGAGAACGACGGTCGTATGCGCACGTCCGCGCGCCGCATCATCCTGCTCGATCGTGTGGATGAGATGCTCGAAAAGATCGGCACGGCCATGGATATCGCCCACGGCGTAAACCCGTTCACCGGAAGGGATCGAAGGGGCTCGCCGTTGGTCGGCCCGGCCCATGAGCTTTCGTATCGTGTTCAGCATTTATTGCGCTGCAGTATAAACTGCCCCGCTCCCCCGCACAACCCGTAGGAACCACCAGAGGGTGTAGTGGCAAAAAATCCACACATCGTTTCTTGAATGTTGCTGTATTGAAATTTTTCTTGTGCGTCTTCTAGGTGCAGTGCAGCAATATTGTGCCGTCGCAAGGGAGATCCGGAACGAGACTTCATGCAGCGGACGCAGGTGGGACGAGGCATCAAAGACAATAAATTTGTGAGGGAAACACCATGCTCTTGTCCGTCCGCGGCGTTGTCGCCGCCTCTCTCCTTGCGGGCACTGCGCTTTCCGCAACTCCGGCATTTGCGCAGGACGCCGAGGCGCCCAAGGAAATCACCATCACCGGCAGCGCGGCCCTGACCAGCGACTACCGCTTCCGCGGCGTCTCGCAGTCGGCCGGCGACATTGCGATCCAGGGCGGCATCACCGTTTCGCACGCCAGCGGCTTCTACATCGCAACCTGGGGTTCTTCGATCGACCTGGGCTCCACTTACGGCAGCACTGAACTCGACATCTTCGGCGGCTGGACCGGCGAAGTGACGCCCGGCCTGACGCTCGATGCGGGTCTGCTCTACTACGCCTATCCGAACGGCCACGTCGGCACCGCGGAGTTCTTCGAGCCCTATGCCTCGGTCTCCGGTCAGGTCGGCCCGGCCAAGGTGAAGGTCGGCGCCAACTACGCCTGGAAGCAGACGGCACTGCCGAACTTCGCGGGCACGGCCAAGCATGACAATCTCTACGTCTACTCCAACGTCGATATCGGTATTCCGAACACGCCGCTGACGGTCTCGGGTCACCTCGGCTACACCGACGGCGCGCTGGCTCCGTGCTACTACTGCAACGCCGACAAGACCGGAATCGACTGGTCGATCGGCGCTTCGGCCACAGTCTACGGTCCTCTCTCGGTGAGCCTGTCCTATGTCGGCGTCAGCGGGCCGAGCATCGACAGCTACACTGACGACACCGTCGTCGCGACGCTGACCGCAGCGTTCTGATCGTCAACGCATAGCAGGAGGAAGCCCGTCCGGAACGATCCGGACGGGCTTCCTCATTTCAGGTAGAAGTCGATCGTCGTGACGACGCGCACCTTCTTGTAAGGCGTGTCGGACTGTCCCCAGCTACCGCCCGAATCGCCGTCCCGCGCCTCGATCGAAAAGTAGCCTTGAGCGGCATTCTTGATCGCGCCGACTTCGGCACCGCTGTCCTTGGCGAACTGTTCGGCGGCCGAGCGCGCATCCCGGGTCGCGGCGGCGACCATCTCCGGCTTGATGCCGTTGAGCCGGGTGAAGGTATACGCCATGCCCGAACCTTCCTCGAGCATCACGCCGCGCCGCACGAGGTCGAACTGGCGGCGCACGGCATTCTGCGCGCGCTTTATGTCAGTGGTGCGCAGGCTCACCCGCTGGCGCACGGTGAAACTGACGACGCCATTGTCCTTGGTCTGGTTGACGTTGACGCCGGTTGGCTGGAGCGCCTCGGCCGGGAATCCGAGTTCGCGGAAGAATGCGCGGATCTGGACGGTGTCGCGGTCCACGCTCGCTTGTGCGGTGGCAAGATCGGGTGCGGTCGCGGAATAGCTGATGGTCCAGGTGGCGAGATCGGCGGTGACGTCACGTTCGGCGAGGCCCTTGACGGTGACCGCACGGTCCGCGCGCTGCGCCCGCTTGATGCCGTCACCCAATGCGAAGCCGCCGATGACGATGCCCACCGCCAGGATCGTCGCGCTCGCCAGCCACCGGCCGGTTGTGCCTCCCAGGCGGGCAATGCCCTTGTGCTGACTTTCGGCGGAACTATCTTCGCTCATCGCTCTCTCCCTGATCGTCGCCGCGTCATGCAGGCTGGCGGCTGTATGTGCGATGAATTGTTCCACAGTGTCGATGAAATGAAGAAAGCTATCCCATGACCCGCTACCTTCACACCATGATCCGCGTGACCGATCCGGACGAGACGATCCGCTTCTTCGAACTCGTCGGGCTCAAGGAAACGCGCCGGTTCTCCAGCGAACAAGGCCGTTTCACGCTGATCTATCTTGCCGCGCCGGGGCAGGAAGAGGCAGAGGTCGAACTGACCTACAACTGGCCTGCAGAGGATGGATCGGCTGAGGCTTACCCCGGCGGTCGCAATTTCGGTCACCTCGCGTTTCAGGTGTCCGATATCTACGAGACCTGCCAGCGGTTGCAGGACGGCGGCGTGACCATCAACCGCCCGCCGCGCGATGGCCATATGGCCTTCGTGCGCACGCCGGACGGCATTTCCATCGAACTGCTGCAGGATGGTCATCTCGAACCTGCCGAGCCGTGGGCGAGCATGCCGAACGTCGGATCCTGGTGAGTATCGTCAAGCCGCCGTTAACTTTCTGAAACGGCGCACCTTCGCGTTTGCGAAGAGAGCGTCCCTGCCGATAATCTGCGCCCAGTGGTCGATCGTAGGGGATGATCGACCACTGGCCGTGGCCGGGGGACGAAGTGCGGGGATCGCAGGCGCTCATTGATATCGTCGCCCATGTGCAGGCGTTCGAGCAGGAATTGCTGCTGTTCGTGGCATTCTGGCTTGTCCTTGGCGCCTTGGACGAATTCATGATCGACGCGTTGTGGATCGGACTTCGGTTGACGGGACGCTCGCCGGATTCGCGCATCACGCAGGCAGAAGCCAACGCACCGCTCTCCGGACGCGCCGCCGTGTTGATCGCTGCCTGGCAGGAGGCAGAAGTAATTGGGCACACGGTTCGCCATGCGCTGGCCAATTGGCGGCAGGACGAGTTCACACTGTACCTCGGCTGCTATTGCAACGATCCGGATACGATCGCGGCGGTCGCCGCTGCGGCAGGCGGTGACCTGCGGGTTCGTATGGTGATAGGCGACTGCCCAGGGCCGACTACCAAGGCGGATTGCCTCAATCGAATTTACGCCGCGCTCTGCGCTGACGAGCTTCGCTATGGCTGGCGCTATCGATCCGTCGTGCTCCACGACGCGGAGGACATGGTGCATCCGGCGGAACTCGCCGTGATCGACCGGGCGCTGCGCCGGGCAGACTTCGCGCAGCTTCCCGTGCGCCCCGAACTGCAGCCAGCCTCGCCATGGATCGCGGCGCACTATGCCGATGAGTTCGCCGAGTCGCACGGCAAGGCCATGGTCGTTCGCGATGCGCTGGGAGCAGCGATGCCGGCGGCAGGCGTAGCGTGTGGCTTTTCGCGCGATATGATCGCGCGCATTGCGCTTCGTCGCGGTCGCGACGGCGGCCCGTTCGCGGCCGAGTGCCTTACCGAAGACTATGAACTCGGGCTGCTGGTGCAGCGGGAAGGCGGAACTTCGCGCTTCTTGAGGGTTCGTGACGAGACTGGCGGATTGGTCGCGACGCGGGCCTACTTCCCGTCAAAGCTCGCCGACGCTGTGCGTCAGAAATCGCGGTGGATTCACGGGATTTCGTTCCAGGGGTGGGACCGGCTTGGTTGGGGCAGCGGAGTTATCGACCAGTGGATGGCACTTAGGGACCGGCGTGGCCCGCTCACGGCCCTGATCCTCGCGTGCGGTTATGGGTTGCTGCTGATCGAGGCGGCATTGAAACTGGCCGAACGTGAAGGGCTCGTACAAGGCACGGAGCTTTCGCCTTTGCTGCAGGCGCTGTTGGCCATCTGCCTGGTGAGTTTCGTCTGGCGAAGCGGCTTGCGGTGCTTCTTCACCGCACGCGAATACGGGCTGGTCGAAGGGCTTGGCGCGATTCCGCGTATCGTCGTTGCCAACGCAATCGCCATTCTGGCGGGCCGCCGCGCGCTCTTCAGCTATGTGATGACCTTGAGGGGCAATCCCGTACGTTGGGAGAAGACCGAGCACGTCGGGCACCCGACGCTGCTTGAGTTGGCGCCGACCCGTTCAAGGCTGGCTGCGTCGTGAGCGGCGGAGCGATTTCACGCGGGCATCCACTTCTGGCCCTGCTGGCCTTGTTGGGGGGCTGGGTTGGAGGGCGCGCTGCGACATGGGAACCGCTGGTCTCAAAGGCCGCGCCAGCCGTCGTTGCGGGTAGTGAAGTCGGCTTAGGGCTCCAGTCCCTTCCGAGCTATGCCGGCGATGAGCCTAGAGCCTATGACGTTGCGCCCGATTTTGGCGTTGGCCGGCCTGCGGTGCGTTATGTCACGACCTATTCCGCGCCGGCCGCGCCTGCGGTGTCGTCCGGCATTTCCGCTTCGTCGATCGTGCCGCACTTGCGGGAGGACTTTGGCGCCTTGCAGCCCTTGCCGCGTTTCTACGCACCCGACGTGCCCGGGACGGTCGCCGCACCTCAGCCGACCGGGCTGCCGATCGTGCCTTGGCGGCCGCGCCGCTGGTCGATGGACGCATGGGCGCTGATGCGACGGGACAGTTCCGGTGCTCCAGCTTCGCCTGGGGCGATTCCCGGGACTTACGGCGCTAGTCAGGCGGGCGGAGTGCTGCGCTACCGGCTGGCATTGGCCAGTAGGCATCGGCCGACGGTCTACTTGCGCAGCACCTCGACGACCGGGCAAATCCGAGAAACCACGGCGGCAGTTGGTTTGTCGGCCCGGCCGATCACTGCGTTGCCTGTCGTCGCGGCGCTGGAGGGGCGGATGACCGACCAGATGGGGCAGCGCCGGGTACAGGGCGCAGCGATGGCGATCACCGAATTGCCGCTATTCCCGCTGCTCGCCGGCTTCCGAGGAGAGGCCTACGCGCAGGCAGGATATGTCGCCGGGCGCTACGCGACAATGTTCGCTGACGGTCAGTTCCGCGCGGATCGGGGATTGCTGACTGTGCGGGCAGCGGACGTGCGGATCGGTGGAGGGCTTTGGGGCGGAGCGCAGAAGGGCGCGGCGCGGCTCGATGCGGGACCGACCGCCTCGGTTGCGATGCCGCTCGGGCGCGGCATCAATGGGCGGGTCGCGGTGGACTGGCGCTTCCGCCTTGCGGGTGACGCCGTGCCCGGCTCCGGCCCCGCCCTCACGCTATCCGCAGGATTCTGAAACGCGCCTTTTCCGCGACGCCATGCTGCGGTAGCGAGTGGGTGCAATGGACGTCTACCTCCCCATCGCCAACCTTTCGGTCAACGGCCTCATCATCGTCGCGCTGGGGGCGCTGACCGGCGTGCTTTCGGGCATGTTCGGCGTGGGCGGCGGGTTCCTGACGACGCCGTTGATGATCTTCTACGGTATCCCGCCTACTGTCGCCGCTGCCTCGGCCGCGAGCCAGGTCACGGGAGCCAGCGTCTCGGGCGTCTTCGCGCATACCCGGCGGGGCGGCGTGGACTACCAGATGGGCGCGGTCATGGTAGCGGGCGGCATCATGGGCACCGGGCTCGGCTCGCTGCTGTTCAACCTGCTCGAGCGGTTGGGCCAGATCGATACGGTCATCAACATCCTCTACGTCGTGCTGCTCGGCTCGATCGGCGGTTTGATGGCCAAGGAGAGTATCCAGTCGATCCGCGCCGAGCGGACCGGGATTCCCATCGCCGCCAGGAAGCGCCGCCATCACCCGATGGTCACCAGCCTGCCGATGCGCTGGCGATTCTACCGCTCGGGCCTCTACATCTCGCCGCTGGCGCCGCTGTTGCTCGGGATCGGCACCGGCATCCTGACGATGCTGATGGGCATCGGCGGCGGCTTCGTGCTGGTCCCGGCGATGCTTTATATCCTCGGCATGAGCGCCAATGTCGTCGTCGGCACCTCGCTGTTCCAAATCCTCTTCGTGACGATGGCGACGACGATGATGCACGCGCTGACGACTCACGCCGTCGATATCGTGCTGGCCTCGCTGCTGCTGCTGGGCTCGGTGTCGGGCGCTCAGGTCGGCGCGCAGTTCGCGCAGAAGGCCAGCCCGGTGAAACTGCGCCTTATCCTCGCCGTCATCGTGCTGCTGGTCGCCGGGCGCATGGCGCTGGGCCTCGGCTATCGGCCTGACGAGATCTATACGGTCGCGCCGCTGTGAGGGTGTGGCTCGCACTGCTGGCGCTCGTCGCGCTGACCGGTGCGCGCGACCCGATCCTCGTACCCGAAGTCTCGCAGCACGAAGTCGATCTGCAACAGGGCTTTACCGGCACCGAACTGCTGCTCTTCGGTGCGGTGCTGACGCCGGAAGGTTCACGCGCGGCGCAGGACTACGACATCGTCGTCGTGCTCAAGGGGCCGACCCAGTCAATCGTCCTGCGCGAAAAGCAGAAGGTCGCGGGCGTCTGGATCAACGCCGCCAGCACCGAACTGCGAAGCGCGCCGAGCTACTACGCCATCGCCTCGAGCCGGCCGATCGCCGACATCGTCGATGACAAGACGGCGGCGATCTATGAGCTTGGGCTCAAGTGGCTGCAGCTGTCGCCGATCGGCGCGATCGATCCGGACGAACAGGCGCGTTTCTCCTCGGGGCTGGTCGATCTCAACCGCCGGATCGGGCTCTACCGCGAGGAGGAGGGCGGCGTCACGGTCAAGGAGCAGGTGCTTTACCAGGCGCGGATCGAACTGCCCTCGCGCGTGCCGACGGGCATCTATACCGCAGAAACTTTCGCCATTTCCAAGGGTAGGGTAGTCGCGTCGGCGAGCAGCCAGGTCGAAGTGCGCAAGCTCGGCATCGAGCGCGCCATCGCCAATTTCGCGGAGGATTACGGCTTCGCCTATGGCCTGCTGGCGGTATTCGTTTCGGTGGCGATGGGCTGGCTGGCCGGGCGTCTTTTCGCGCTGATCTGATATACGATGCAGTCTTTAGGCGGAAATTAACCTCGTCGCTGGTAGCCACCGCAATCGGTTGCCATACAAATGCGATGGGTTGACGAAGCGGATGCATCTCGACGGTCTCGACAGATTTCAAGACCCCCGGACCGATGCGGAGCCGGCCGTCGCGCATGGGCTCGAGCCGATCGGCGTCGTCCTCGACGTGAGCGGCGCGGGCAGCCGCATCGCCTTCGATCTCGAGCGCCTGAATGAGATCACCGCTGCGGATGATCCCTCGGTGGCGATGTCCGGGCAGGTGAGCAGCCAGGTCAAGATTCGCGTCGGCACCGGCTGGCTGCTGGCCAGCGTGCGCAACCAGAAGCAGGACGGCCGCGTGGCGGGCGTCATGTCCGAAGTCGATTTTCTCGGCGAGGGTCTTGAGGAGCGCCAGACCGGCCGCATCCACGGCTTCCGGCGGGGCGTCACGCGCTTCCCGATCCCGGGCGCGCTGGTCTACCCGGCGACCAGCGACGACCTGCGGCAGATCTACGCCAGCGACGGCCGCTCGGCGATCCAGGTCGGCAATGTCTATCCCACCCGCGACATTCGCGCGGGGCTTTACGTCGATGCGCTGCTGGGCAAGCACTTCGCGCTGCTCGGTTCGACTGGCACCGGCAAATCGACCAGCGCCGCGCTGATCCTTCACCGCATCTGCGAGCATGCGCCCGAAGGCCACATCATCATGGTCGATCCGCACGGCGAGTATGCGGCGGCTTTTCGCGATACTGGCGTGATCCTCGACGTCTCGAACCTGCAGATGCCCTATTGGCTGATGAACTTCGAGGAGCACTGCGAAATCCTGCTGACCTCTCGCGGGGACGAGCGGCAGCTTGACGCGGAGATCCTCGGCAAGGCGCTGCTGGAGGCGCGGTCGAAGAATCGGCTGGCCGAGCAGATGGGCAAGATCACGGTGGATTCGCCGATTCCCTACCTGCTGTCGGACCTCGGCAATATCCTGAACAACGCGATGGGCAAGCTCGACAAGGGTCATACCAGCGCGCCGTACCTGCGCATCCGCAACAAGCTGGACGAGATGAAGTCCGACCCGCGCTACCAGTTCATGTTCTCCGGCATGCTGGTGGGCGACGTGATGGCGGACTTCATTTCCAAGCTGTTCCGCCTGCCGTCGCGCGGGCGGCCGATCTCGATCATCGACGTCTCCGGCGTGCCGACGGAGATCACCTCCACCGTCGTCGCGGTGCTCAGCCGCATGGTCTTCGACTTCGCCGTCTGGGCGCGCGAGGAGGAAACGCGGCCGATCCTGCTCGTCTGCGAAGAAGCGCATCGCTACGTTCCGAACGAGCGGAATGCCGACGGTTCCTCGGTGGGCCGCATCCTCTCGCGCATCGCCAAGGAGGGGCGCAAGTACGGCATTTCGCTGGGCCTCATCACGCAGCGGCCGTCTGATCTGGCCGAGGGCGTGCTGTCGCAGTGCGGCACCATCATCTCGATGCGCCTGAACAACGAGCGCGACCAAGCCTTCGTGCGCGCCGCCATGCCCGAGGGTGCACGCGGGTTCCTCGATTCGATCCCGGCGCTGCGCAACCGCGAGTGCATCGTCTGCGGCGAGGGCGTGGCGATCCCGATGCGCGTTTCGTTCGACGACCTCGAGGAGCGCAAGCGGCCGGCTTCGGCGGACCCATCGTTCACGCAGCTGTGGAACCGCAGCGGCGGCGAGGAAGAGATGGTCCTGCGCACCGTACAGCGCTGGCGCGCGCAGGGGCGTTGAGGTCGGCTTGAACCGCAGGGGCTTCGACAAGCTCAGCCTGAGGGGATTTGGGAAGTTTACGCTACTTCCGCTCACCCTGAGCTTGTCGAAGGGTCAGATTCTCAACCCTTGAAGGCCCTGCGCCACCGGCCTGTGCTGTAGTAGGCCAGCGTCAGGATCACCGTCAGCGATGACCCAACCGGATAGGCCCACCATACCGCCTCGCTGCCGATGAACGGGCGGGCCAGCGCATAGAAGCCGAGGCGCCCCGGATAGAGACCGAGGAACAGCAGTACCAGCGGCGCTACCACGGCGCCGTACGCGCGCATCGTGCCGGTCAGGATCATGGTGATCGACACGATCACGAACGAGGCGGTGCAGACCACCTGGATATGCTCGGCGATGGGCAGGGCGGGGCTCTGGCCGCCGAGGAACAGTGCCAGCAGCGGTCGGTCGAATCCGACGATCAGCGCGGCCACGGCGGTCGACATGACGAGGTTGGTGCCCATGCCGGTCAGCGTCACCTTGCTGACGCGGCCATGGTCCCCGGCGCCCAGCGACTGCGCGACCATCGCGCTGACGGCCGAGCCGATCGCGAAGGCGGGCATCTGCAGGTAGTTCCACAGTTGCAGCGAAGCGCCGTAGGCGGCCGCCGCGTCCAGCCCCTCGCGGTTGACGAGGCTCACCATGATGAGGCCTGCCGAGGACACGATCAGCATCTGCGCGCCCATCGGCAGACCCTTGGCCAGCACATAGCGAAGGTCCTCTCCGCGCGGGGTGAGATAGCCGCGTTCGGGGCCGCGCAGGCGCAGCGGCAGGTCCTTGCGGTAGATCACCCAGATCTGCAGCACCATGCCTGCGGTGTTGGCGATGGCGGTGGCGATGGCCGACCCTGCGACGCCCAAGGTCGGCAGCGGGCCGACACCGATGATCAGCAGCGGGTTGAACACGATGTCCAGCACCACCGCCAGGATCATGGCGTAGAGCGGCGTCTTGGAATCGCCGACGCCGCGCATGCCCATCGAGACGATCATGTTCACGCTCGCCAGCGGGATCGTCACGAAGATCACCTGCAGGTAAGCGAGCGCATCGGCGCGGCTGGCGGCCGGTGTGCCGAGCTTGTCGAGCAGTGCTCCCGCACCGAACCAGCCGATCACGCCGGTCGCGATCGAGATCAGGATGCAGAAGCCGACGCCGGTGCCGAACGTGCGCCGCGCCGCGACGATGTCACGCGCGCCGAAGTGCTGGCCCACGCGCACCGTCGTCGCCATGCCGAAGCCGAAGACGGCGGCGAAGACGAGGAACATCACGATGTTGGCGTTGGCCGTCGCCGCCAGCGCGCTCTCGCCCAGCAGGCGGCCCACCCAGATCGCGTTGACCGAACCGTTCAGCGTCTGCAGCACGTTGGACAGCAGCATCGGGATCGAGAAGAACAGCAGCGTCTTCAGGATCGGGCCTTTGGTGAGATCGCCGCGCATCGCCGGGCGCGCGGGCGCTTCGACCTGCGGAGTGTCGGCGGTCGAGCTGTCCTCGCACAGCGGGATGGGCGATGCTTCGTTCATGTGCCTCTCGTGTCGCCCCAAAGATGGATGTGCAAGCGGTCCGTGAACCGCAAGCCATGCTGCGAGCAGAAATCCGCCAGCCAGCCCGACCGTTCCCGGATGACATCGCTGGAGCGGCCTTCGGGCATCAGGAACAGGCGGGCGCCGGGGATGGCGTAAGTCTGTTGCAGGGCCATGACTTCGTCGAGGTCGTCGCGGGTGGCGACCACGAACTTGAAGAAGGCGCGCGGTTCGGCGGCCCAGGCGGCGAGGCGTTCGGGCAGCAGCGCGAGGGTATCGGGGTTGCCGCTGTGCGCCAGCTTGGGGCTGACGTTGTACTGGTCGATCCGGGCGTCGAGCGCGGGGTGCGGGGCGACGGTGGAGTTGGTCTCGACCTCGACATGCATGCCGGGACGGATTTCGTCGAGCGCCTTGACCATGCGGGCGAGCGCGGCGCCCTGCAGCAACGGCTCGCCGCCGGTGATGACGAGGCGGTCGGGCACGAGGTCAGCCACGGCCTGCGCGAGGTCGGCTTCCTCCATCGTCACCTGGTTCTCGCGCCGCTCGAAGGCGAGGTCGTCGCGGTGGAAGCGGTTGTCGCCGGTGAAGCGCCAGGTGTAGGCGGTGTCGCACCACTGGCACGCGAGGTTGCAGCGCGAGAGGCGCACGAAGGTGCTCGGTCGGCCCATCGAGGGGCCTTCGCCCTGCAGCGAGGCGAAGATTTCCGGCTGGCCGGGGGTGGTGGTGGCTAGGGTCAGGGTCATGGTTTCAGTGTCGTAAGGTGACGCAGGTTTACACGGTTTACACGGTCCAGAGGGAAAAGGTGTCACCTTGTGGCTGAAGGTGTCACCTTACAGGCGAAACCTGTCACCTTGCGGCGAAAATGTGTCACCTTGTGCGGGGCAGGTGTAACCTTGGGTGTCACTTTGTGCGGAGCGATCATCGACATGGGCGCATCGTGTCAGAGGCGCGCTATGTAGGAAAGCGACCCGGCCGCGATCCGAGCAGGCAGCCTTCCAGGCCCATCTCCAACCTTTCGTCATTGCGAGGCCCGCAGGGCCGAAGCAATCCAAGGCAGTGTGGCGCTGCCCTGGATTGCTTCGCTACGCTCGCAATGACGAGCAAGGGGGACGAGCGGTTTTTGGCTGGCCTCAGCCCAGCCGCGCCAGTGCCGCCGCCAGACGCTCCGCCTCGGCCGAGTGCGCGGCGTGATCGGCGCGGGCCTTCTCGACCGCCTCGGGCTTGGCCTTCTGCGCGAAGGCCGGGTTGTCGAGGCGCTTGCCCAGCGAATCCCGCTCCTTGATCGAGGCGGCATGCGCCTTTTCCAGACGGGCCTTCTCGGCGGCGATGTCGATCACGCCTTCGAGCGGGATCGCCAGCATCGCATCCCCGGCGCCGACCTGCATCGCCGCGCCCGCAGGGGCCGCCTCGAAGCGGATGCCGTCGAGACGGGCGAGGCGGTCCACCACCGCCGGGTTGCGCTCGATCACGGCGCGCGTCTCGGCCGAAGGGTCGGCGAGGTAGGCGGTCAGGCGCGCGCCGGGCGAGATGCCCAGTTCCGCCTTGGCGCCGCGCAAGTTGCCGACGAGAGCGATCAGCCACTCGACTTCGGCCTTGGCCTCGGCGTCCACCGCAGCCTCGGGCGCGGGCCATGCGGCGACGATCAGTTCGGCCTCGCGAGTGCCGGTCTTGCTCCACAGCTCTTCGGTGACGAAGGGCATGAAGGGGTGCAGCATCACCAGAATCTGGTCGAGCACCCAGCCGGCGACGGCCTTGGTCTCCTCATCGAACGAGCCCTTGATGAGTTCGATGTACCAGTCGCAGAACTGGTTCCAGACGAAGTGGTAGATCGCGTTTGCGGCCGCGTCGAAGCGCAAGTCAGCCATCGCCTTGTCGAGCGCGGCGACGGTCTCGACGACTTCGCCGATGATCCAGCGGTTGACCGCCGAAGTCGCCTTGGGCGCGGCGACCGAAGTGCTGCCGACGATGCCGTTGGACTGGCAGAAGCGCGCGGCGTTCCACAGCTTGGTGGCGAAGTTGCGGTAACCCTCGACGCGCTTTTCATCCATCTTCACGTCACGGCCCTGGCTTTCCATGGCGGTCATGAAGAAACGCAGCGCGTCGGCGCCGTATTGGTCGATGAGGCCCAGCGGATCGACGACGTTGCCCTTGGACTTGGACATCTTCTGCCCGTCGGCTGCGCGCACGAGGCCATGGAGGTAGAGCCGCTTCCACGGCACTTCCTTCATGAAGTGGATGCCCTGCATCGCCATGCGCGCATCCCAGAAGAACAGGATGTCGAAGCCGGAAACGAGCAGGTCGTTGGGGTAGTGCTTCTTGAGCAGCGCCGAATCCTGATCGGGCCAGCCCAGCGTCGCGAATGGCCACAGCGCCGAGGAGAACCACGTATCGAGCACGTCGTTGTCGCGGGTCAGCGCCTTGTTACCGGCGAGGGCCTGCGCCTCTTCCTCGGTCTCGGCCACGAAGATCTCGCCGTCTTCGGAGTACCAAGCCGGGATGCGGTGTCCCCACCACAGCTGGCGGCTGACGCACCACGGCTGGATGTTCTCCATCCAGTTGAAGAAGGTCTTCTCCCACGACTTCGGGACGATCTCGATCGAGCCGTTGCGCACCGCTTCCATCGGCGGGATGGCGAGGGTGGCGGCATCGACGTACCACTGGTCGGTCAGCCACGGCTCGATCACCACGCCGCCGCGGTCGCCGTAGGGCGTAGCGATGGTGCGCGGCTCGGCGTCGTGCTCGACTGCGTTGCCTTCCTTGTCCTTGGTGACGTGCGGGATCAGGAGGCCGAGTTCCTTCATCGCCTCGACCACGGCGGCGCGGGCGTCGAAGCGGTCCAGCCCGATGAAGTGGTGCGGGATCAGGCCGTCCGCTGTCTGGCAGACCTTCGCCTCGGCATCGAGCATGTTGAGCATGTCGCGCGCCTCGATCCCGGCGCGCTTGCCGACTTCGAAGTCGTTGAAGTCATGCCCCGGGGTGATCTTCACCGCGCCCGAGCCCAGTTCCGGATCGGCGTGCTCGTCCGCGACGATGGGAATCTCGCGGCCCGTGATCGGCAGGGTGACGGTGGCCCCGCGCTCCAGCAGCGGCTTGTAGCGCTCGTCGGCGGGGTTCACCGCGACGGCCATGTCGGCCAGCATCGTCTCGGGGCGCGTGGTGGCGACCTCGATATGGCCCGAGCCGTCCGAGAGCGGATAGTTGAAGTGCCAGAAGTGGCCCTGGATCTCGCGCGTCTCGACCTCGAGGTCGCTGATCGCGGTCTTGAGCTTGGGATCCCAGTTCACCAGCCGCTTGTCGCGGTAGATCAGGCCCTGCCTGTGCAGGTCGACGAAGACCTTGACCACGGCCTTGGTGAAGTGCGGGTCCATGGTGAACTGCTCGCGGCTCCAGTCCATCGAGCAGCCGAGGCGGCGCAGCTGGCCGGTGATGGTGCCGCCGCTCTCGGCCTTCCATTCCCAGACCTTCTCGATGAAGGCCTCGCGCGTGTAGTTGGTGCGCTTGTCCTGGCGCTGCTCCATCTGGCGCTCGACCACCATCTGGGTGGCGATGCCCGCATGGTCGGTGCCGACCACCCACAGTGCATCCTTGCCGCGCAGGCGCTCGTAACGGATCACCACGTCCTGCAGCGTGTTGTCGAGCGCGTGGCCGATGTGCAGCGAGCCCGTCACGTTCGGCGGCGGGTTGACGATGGTGAAGGGCGCGGCATCGGGGCGCTCGGGGCGGAACAGGTTGTTCTGCTCCCAGTGGGCGTACCACTTGGCCTCGATCCCGGCGGGGTCGAAAGTCTTGTCGAGAGCGGGTTCGGAAACGATTTCGGTCATGGCTGGGGGCCATGCCAAAGCGACGGTTTTGGCGCAAGGTCGCATTGCCACGCGATTGCCGCATTCGCGTGCGAACCCTTTGCAGAAATCGAACTGACACATCTCGTCGCCTCCATGGAACATCTTGCCGGTCCATGGTTTTTCCCCCAAAGCGAGCGAACATGCGGGAATGGGCTGAATTCACCCTGTCGGAAAACGACCAAGGCGCCGACCATGTCCTGGCGCTGAAGGGACCGCTTTGCGTCCATTCGCTGGGCAATCTCGACGCCAAGCTGCATGGCCTGAGCGGGAATTTCACCCGCGTGGACATGTCCGGCGTCACCGACATCGACACCACCGGCGCCTGGCTGGTCACGCACTACGCCAACCAGCGCGGGCTGGAGATCACCGGAGAAAACGAGCAGGCGCGCCGCCTCTTCGCCGCCATCGGCAACATGCACGAGCATGAGGCGGAGCCGGAACCCAAGCTACCCTTCATCACCCGTCAGTTGGAGGAACTCGGCGATCTGATGGCGAACTGGGGGCAGGGCATCGTCAAGGTGCTCGACTTCCTGGGCGAACTGATTCTCGCTTTCGGCGCGGTGATCCGCCGCCCGTCGAAGCTGCGCGGCACGGCGCTGGTGTTCCACATGCAGTACGTGGGCATCAACTCGCTGTGGATCATCGGGCTGATGAGCTTCCTCATCGGCATCGTCATCGCGCAGCAGGGCGCGGTGCAGCTGGCGCAGTTCGGCGCGGAATTCTACACGATCAACCTGACCGGCCGCCTGTCGATGCGCGAACTGGGCATCCTGATGACCTCGATCATGGTCGCGGGTCGTTCGGGATCGGCCTTCGCCGCGCAGATCGGCACGATGAAGCTGACCGAAGAAGTGGACGCGATGCGCACCATCGGCGTTTCGCCGGTGCAGGCGCTGGTGGTGCCGCGCGTGCTCGCCTCGATGCTGATGATGCCGCTGCTGGGCTTCTATTCCTCGGTGCTCGCGATCATCGGCGGTGCCACCATCGGCGGCCTCGCGCTCGACATTCCGTTCTGGACCTTCCTGCAGCGCACGCAGGAAGTGGTGCCGATCACCGACGTGTGGATCGGCCTGATCAAGGCGCCGGTCTTCGCCCTGATCGTGGCGCTCGCGGGCTGCTACCAAGGCATGCAGGTGACCGCCAACGCCGAGGAAGTCGGCGCGCGCACGACGCAGGCGGTGGTCACCGCGATCTTCACGGTGATCGTCCTCGACGCCTTCTTCGCCATCTTCTTCACGAAAATCGGTTGGGCATGACGGACCTCTCGGACGATTATCAGGGCGAATACCCGATCCTCGTCGAAGGGCTGCGCAGCGCCTTCGGTGAGCACGTGATCCACGAGGACCTCGACCTCAAGGTCCGCAAGGGCGAGATCCTGGGCGTCGTCGGCGGTTCGGGCACCGGCAAGTCGGTGCTGATGCGCTCGATCATCGGGCTGCAGCAGCCGGCCGAGGGCAGCATCACCGTGCTCGGCCACAAGATGGGCGAGGCGACCGAGGACGAGGATATCGACTTGCGCTCGCGCTGGGGTGTGCTGTTCCAGGGCGGCGCGCTGTTCTCGACCCTGACCGTGGGCGAGAACGTCGAAGTCCCGCTCAAGCAGTTCTTTCCCGAGATCACCGACAGCTTGCGGGCCGAGATCGCCCGCTTCAAGGTGCGCCTTTCGGGGCTCCCGGAAAACGCCGCGTTCAAGTTCCCGAGCGAGCTTTCGGGCGGCATGAAGAAGCGCGCCGGGCTTGCCCGTGCGCTGGCGCTGGACCCCGAACTGCTGTTCCTCGACGAGCCGACCGCGGGCCTCGACCCGATCGGCGCTGCCGCCTTCGACAGCCTGACGCGCGAGCTGAAGGAAACGCTGGGGCTTACCGTCTTCCTCATCACCCACGATCTCGACACGCTCTATGCGATCTGCGACCGGGTGGCGGTGCTGGCGGACAAGAAGGTCATCGCGGTGGGCACGATCCCGGAACTGCTGGCGCTAGACCATCCGTGGATACAGGAATACTTCAACGGCCCGCGTGGCCGCGCGGCCTTGGACGCCAAGCAGGACTCGGCGCTTGCCGCAAAGGACGATCCGCCAATGTCCGAAAAGGCTTTGCCGGAACACATGAAATCGGAACAGGAAGCCGCCGAGGCGGTTCAAGCTAGTTCGCCGTCCGACACGGACAGCAAGAAGTCGGAGGCATAGGGGCGCAGGCGATGGAAACCAAAGCCAATCACGTCTGGGTCGGAGTCGTCACGCTCGTCCTGCTGGCGGCGCTCGCGGCGTTCGTCATCTGGATCGCGCGGCTCAACGAAGGCGCCCAGAACGAATACGACATCTTCTTCAAGCAGTCGGTCGACGGCTTGGCTAAGGGGTCGGAGGTCGGCTATGCGGGCGTGCCTTCGGGCCAGGTCACGCAGATCGAGCTGTGGCCGCAGGACCCCAGCTTCGTGCGCGTGCGCGTCAAGGTCGATGAGAAGGTGCCGATCACCGTCGGCACCACCGCGACCATCCAGGGCAGCTTCACCGGCGTTTCCGACATCCAGCTGGAAGGCGCCGTCAAGGGTGCGCCGCTGCTGACCGAGCCCGGGCCGGAAGGCGTGCCGGTCATCCCGACCAAGCGCGGCGGCTTCGGCGAACTGCTGACCAACGCGCCGCTGCTGATGGAACGCCTCGCCACGCTGACCGAGAACCTCAACCAGCTGATGAGCGCGGAAAACCGCAAGTCGATCACCGGCATCCTCGCCAATACCGACAAGATGACCAAGGACCTGTCGCAGGCGACACCGCAACTGCGCGCGACGATGAGCGAACTGCAGGGCTCCCTGCAGCAGGCGACGCGCACCCTCGCCGCGTTTGAAGGCGTGGCGCACAAGGCCGACAACCTGCTGGGCGACGAGGGCAGTTCGCTGGCCGACCAGCTGCGCAAGACGCTGGCTTCGGCGCAGAAGTCGATGGACCAGCTCGACAAGACGATGGCTCACGCGCAACCCGCCCTGGATCAGGTGTCCGAGCAGACCCTGCCCGCCGCCGAGAGCGCGATCCGCGATCTGCGCGCCACCAGCAAGGCGCTGCGCAGCCTGACCGAGAAGATCGACGAGCAGGGCGCCGGAGCGCTGCTCAAGGGGCAGAAACTGCCCGACTATAAGCCGTGAGGGGTATCGCGATGAACCGCCACTATACGCAAAGGCTGGCTTGCGGGCTGCTCGCAGCTGTCGCCGCTTTCTCCGTCGCCGGCTGCGTCAGCCTCGGCAGCGATCCGCCGGACGACCTGTTGAAGTTGACCCCGCAGGAAAGCGCCCCTGTAGGCACCACCACCACCGGGACGCTCAGCGACGCCATTGTCGTGCTCGACCCGGAGGCCGATCGCGGCCTCGACGTGTTGCGCGTGCCGGTGACGGTCAATGCATCCAGCGTCGCCTATCTCAAGGAAGCGCTGTGGGTGGAAAAGCCGACGCGCCAGTTCCGCTCCCTGCTGGCGGAAACACTGCGCGCCCGCACCGGCCAGCTGGTGGTCGAGGGCGGCGACTTCGAGGTCACCGGCAAGACGCTCATCGGCGGCCGCCTGCTGCAGATGGGCTATGACGCGCAGCGCAGCGCCGTCGTGGTACGCTTCGATGCGGTGCGCTCGGAGCGCGGCGGCGGCCCGCTGCAGACGAAGCGCTTCGAGGCCGTGGTGAACGGCGTGGAGGCCAAGGCCAATCCGGTCGGCGTCGCGCTCAATCAGGCGGCGAACGATGTCGCGCGGCAGGTGGCGGACTGGGTAAAGGGCTGACCGCCTCGCTGCGTGGAGCGCGGGTGGAGTTTCACGAAGGACTGGGATTAATTTAAAAAGTCCATGGGAAGCGCCTTCGCGATATAAAGGAGACGAACGTAAAAAGTTTTCGTTCGCATATCGCGTTTAAATCACGGCAAACGAATGAATTGACGGGAAACGGTTGAAAATACCGTTTCTCAACATTCTTTGCTGTTGCCTGTCGGCAACAGTGACGCTTTGATGACAATCCAGAAACAACTCTTTGGTTTGACGGCAATTTCGCTCCCGCTAAGGGGCGCCTCCCTGCTGCCGGTAACGGTGCGGGTGCGACAAGAATATTGCAGGAGCATACCATGAAGAAGTTCGTCCCGGTGGCCGTTGCCGCCGCGCTGTTCGCCGTTCCGGCCGCCGCCCAGGCACAGGCTTTCGTGCAGGTGGAAACCGGTCTCGACTCGATCTCGGTCGGTGGCGAATCGGACGAAGGCGTCGCCTACGGCATCAGCGCCGGCTACGACATTCCCCTGTCGAACGGCCTGTTCGTCGGCATCCAGGGCACTGCCGCCGACAGCACCACCAAGGAATGCGCGTCGGCTGGTGCCGAGCGTCTCTGCATCAAGACCGGCCGCGATCTCGCCGCTGTCGTGCGCCTCGGCACCCAGGTCGGTGAGCGCAGCAAGATTTACGTGCTCGGCGGCTACACCAATGCCCGTCTGCGCGTGACTTACACCGATGGTGTCGACAGCTACGGTGAAGGCGCCAATGGCGACGGCTTCCGTCTCGGCGCAGGCGCTCAGTACGACCTGTCGGACCGCCTTTTCGTGAAGGCCGAGTACCGTTACTCGAACTACGAAAGCGATTTCAGCCGCCACAACGCGCTCGTCGCGCTGGGCGCCAAGTTCTGATCTCAGGACATGGGGCGGGCGCCGTAGGCGTCCGCTCTTGCCAAAAGACCCGCCCGGCTCTCGCCGCGGCGGGTCTTTTCCGTTTCAGCGGGAGAGTGCGGCCAGTGCGATCGCCAGCCTGAACGCCTCGAACCGGGCGGCGCGGCGTTCGGTGGCTTCCCAGTCCTCGCCCCAGAGTTCGACCTGCCAGTCGGCCTCCAGTTCGGCGGCCTGCCACAAGGCTTCGGCATCGGCGCCGGGACGGATCGCCTCCAGTGCGATGACCAGCGAGGCGGAGAGGCTCGACAGCATCTTGAGCGCGGCCAGTTCAAAATCGCTGCAGGCGTCCAGTTCGCTGCGCAGGCACGCCAGCGTCGGTTCGGGCTGCGGCTTGTGGATGATGCCGGAGATGCGTGTGAAAGTGACGCCAAGCCGCGCCTCTGCGGATGAGAGTACGGGCTCCCACATTTCCATCTGCCGCTTGTAGAGCGCCTCGTCCGGGTCGGCGCGGTAGCACAGGGTGTCGGTCTCGGCGTAAGGCAGCAGTTCGGCGATGACGGTGTCGCGCGCGGGCGCGACGGCGTCGATCGCGAAGTCGGCAAGGTCGCGGTAGTGGAAGGTCGCGGTGTCGATCTCCTCGCCCTGTCCGGCCCATTCGGCGGCCAGCGCCTGCGCCAGCGCCTGCGTCGGCACGACTTGCGGGCGGCCGCCTGCGGTGCGGATTGGGCGGCCGTCGAGGACCGCGCGCCAGCCCGAGTCTTCAGGGCCGTTTTCGGTCTGCTCGGGGGTCGCTTCCTTGTAGAAACGCTTCATTTGGGTGTGCGCCACTTTCTGATGAGAATCGCGGGCAGGACGAAGGCGTCGATCAGCCCGTTGGCGAGGAGGAGGTAGGCGACCCATGCCGGTGCGCCGGGAAAGATACGGCCTTGCGTCATCAGCAGGCCGAGCACGACGAAAGCGACACCGGCGATGCGCACGATATTGATGATCGCGAAGCGCAGCGCTGCGGGATCGCGACCGGGTTTCGGCTGGCTCACCTGAGCAAATGCTCCAGCAACTGCGCCGGGGTCTCGGCGACCATTTCGGCGCCTGCTTCGGACAGTTCGCGCGGGTGGTGATAGCCCCAATCCACGCCGACCGCGCGGACTTGCGCGGAAATCGCCATCTGCATGTCGTAGGCCGTGTCGCCGATCATCACGGCTTCCGACGCCTGCGCGCCCGCTTCGAACAAAGCCTCTTCCAGCATCGCGGGGTGGGGCTTGGAGGGATGACGGTCGGCGGTCTGGAGCGTCACGAAGAGGTCGGCGATGCCGTTCGCCTCAAGGCAGAAGCCGAGGCCGCGATCCGACATGCCGGTGGCGACGCCCAGCGTCCAGCCATTGGCATGAAGGGCGCGCAAGGTGTCCTCGATCCCCGGGAACAGCGGCTGGGCGACACGGCCCTGTTCGCGCGCGGTGCGGAACGAGAGCTTGTAGGCCTCGGCCATGGCGTGTTGCTGCTCGGCGTCCGAATCGGGCAGCAACTGGCGGATCGCCTGAGGCAGCGAAAGCCCGACCGCACGCCGGATGCTCCCGCGCGTCGGTGAAGGCAGCGAGAAGGCGGCGAAGGCCGCCTCCATCGCCTCGCAGATCGGCGCCTGCCCATCGACGAGGGTGCCGTCGCAGTCGAAGACCGCCAGTTTCACCGGGACCTGCCTCGCGGCGCGCCGCCGGGCTTGGGGCCGGAGCGCGCTGCGCCCGTGCGCGGACCGGAAGGCTTGCCACCGGGACGTGCGGGCTTGCCGCCCGGCTTCCCGAACGACTTGCCCGCAGGCTTTCCGGGCGCCTTTCCGCCGGGCTTCCCACTGGGCTTGCTGCCCGGCTTGCTCAGCCGCGTCTGGCCCGAGCCGGGGCCATCGCTGCGCTTGCGGCGCTCGCCCCGGCGTTCCTTGCGGTATTCCTTGGCGTGCTGCTTGGCGGCCTTCTTCTGGTCTTCCTTGGTGAACTCGGCCGGAGCCTCGATCTCGGTGTCGCCTTCCGATTCGACGAAGCCCAGCTGCTCCAGCGAATTGGCGAAGTGCTCAGGGAGAGGGGCGGTGACGTCCAGCGGGGCGCCGTCCGGGTGCTCGATCAGCAGGCGGCGTGCGTGGAGGTGCATCTTGCGGCTGATCGATCCGGTCAGGAATGCCTCCTGGCCGCCGTACTTGCCGTCACCCACGATCGGGTGGCCGATCGCCGCCATGTGGACGCGCAGCTGGTGGGTGCGGCCGGTCAGCGGGTGCAGCTCGACCCACGCCGCGCGGTTGCCGGCGCGGTCGATCACGCGGTAGCGGGTGCGGGCGGTCTGCCCTTCCTTCTCGTCCACGTGCATCTTCTCGCCGCCGGTGCCCGGCTGCTTGGCGAGCGGCAGTTCGATCATGCCGTCGTTGATGCTCGGCACGCCGACCACCAGCGCCCAGTAGATCTTCTTGGCGGTGCGGCCGGAGAACCGCTTGGAGAAGAACGCCGCGCTGCCCGGGGTGCGCGCGATCAGCAGGACGCCCGAGGTGTCCTTGTCGAGTCGGTGGACGAGGCGCGGGCGCGGGCCTTTCTCGACATAGGCGTCGAGCAGGCCGTCGACATGCTCCTTCATGCCCGAGCCGCCCTGCGTGGCGAGGCCCGGCGGCTTGTTGAGCACGATCGCGGCGCGGTCCTGCGTCAGCACCATCGAATCGGCGAGTTCGATCTCGGCCTCGGTCAGTTCGCGGCGCGGGCGTTCGCCGCTTGCCGAAGCCTTCTGCTCGCCGCCGGGCGGCACGCGCAGGGTCTGGCCCGCTTCCAGCCGGGTGTCGACGTCGGCGCGCTTGCCGTCGACGCGAATCTGGCCGGTGCGCGCCCAGCGCGAGACCATCGCGAAGCCCACCTTGGGCAAGTGCCGCTTGAACCAGCGGTCGAGGCGGACGCCGTCGTCATCCTGACCGACGGTGAATTGACGGACGATATCGATATTGCTCATGCCACGCTCCGCATAACAAAAAGGCCGAGGAACAGGCCGCCGAATCCGGCGAGCAGTGACAGGGCGGTATAAAAGGCAGCGGTGGCGATCTCGCCCCGCTGGATCAAGGTGGCGAAATCGAGGCTCATCGATGAGAACGTCGTGAAGCCGCCGAGCACGCCCACGGTGACGAACAGGCGGGTGCCTTCGCCGGTATTGCCATGACGGGCGAACCAGCCGGTCACCAGTCCCATCAGCAGGCTTCCCACGACATTGACGGTCAGCGTGCCATAAGGAAAGACGCCCGCGCGCACCGGGCCGAGCGCAGCGGTCCAGCCGCGCCCGACGAGGAAGCGCAGCCACGAGCCGAACGCGCCGCCGAGGGCCACATAAAGAGAGGCCAGTATAAAGGAAGGTTGGGGCATGGCGCCGCCTTAGCCGCGAATCGCCGGAATTCCAATCCGCCCTACCAGAGCCGCTGCACTGCAAATCCGTCGAACAGCGCTTCGTTGGAAATGAGCACCATGTCTTCGGCCTGAGCCTGTGCGATCAGCAGGCGGTCGAACGGGTCCTTGTGCGCGATGTTCATCTGCCCGGCGAGGCGGGCATGCGTCATGCTGATCGCCAGTTCGTCGAACCCTTGCGCTGCGATGATGCCTTCGAAATCCCGCGCGAGCATGGCCGCGCCGTCCAGCTTGCCGATCCGGTGCTTGGTGGCGATCTCCATCGCGGAAGCCGCGCTGATGGCGACAGTGTTGGTGGTATCGGCGATCGCCTCGCGGGCGCGAACCGACAGATGATCGTCGCCCGCCAGCCACCAGATCAGTGTGTGCGTGTCGAGCAGCAGCTTCAATCGAGGTTCCAGGCGCCGAGTTCATCAGCGGGAAGTGGCTCGAAGAAGGCATCGTCCAAGCTGATCGCGCCCTTGAGCGCGCCGAACTTGCGTTCGCCGATCGGATTGACCGGGATCAGACGCACGGCAGGAACGTTGCCGCGTGCGATCACCACTTCTTCGCCCGCCAGCACGCTGACGATCAGGCGGGATAGGTTGGTCTTGGCCTCGTGGACGGAAACCTGAGTCATCGTGATGCTCCTTAGCCAGATATATAGCTAAGGAGATGCATTGCGGCAAGCTGCAGGCTTTGCGGGTGATTGGTCTTGTCTTCGAGCCGTCACTTTGCTAACGGGCCGCTCAATCAGCTGCCTCCGAGTCCGGCGGCGGCCTTTTATTGGCTCTAGATTCGCAGCACGCCGCGCCGAACCGGATGCGTGGCGGCTTCGTCTGTTTTGTGAGGTGTTTCGGTTTATGCAGATTCTCGTCCGCGACAACAACGTCGATCAGGCTCTTCGTGCGCTCAAGAAGAAGCTGCAGCGTGAAGGCGTGTATCGTGAGATGAAGCTGCGCCGTCACTTCGAGAAGCCGTCGGAAAAGCGCGCTCGCGAAAAGGCTGCCGCCGTTCGCCGCGCTCGCAAGCTTGAGCGCAAGCGCGCCGAGCGCGACGGCTCCAAGTAAGAGCTTTCCTGCGCTTTTGCGCAGGGCACCTTTAAATCTGGATCAGCGGCTTGAATGCCGCGCCGGGTTGAGCCATGAGGGCGCGGAATCACCATTCCGCGCCCTTTGTGCATCTGCAAGGGATGCCAGCCCGGGCGCTTCAAAAGAATACGAGGGCCACAGACGATGACAGAGATCACCCGCGTTGCGCTGCAGCCGATCGAAAAGGGCGCTGTTTCCAAGATCTGGATCGGTGTCGTCGCGATCGCTCTGGCCTCGGCCGGTGTGGCCTATGCCGCGCTGCCGCCCGCGCCCACCGTCAAGACGCTGACCGCCGGCACCGGCGCCTCGCCGACGATGGAAGACGTCGTGCTCATCAACTACAAGGGCATGCTGACCGACGGCAAGGTGTTCGACGAGAACAAGAACTACCCCAACCCCGTCGCGCAGTTCGTGCCCGGCTTCTCCAAGGCGCTGATGAAGATGCAGCGCGGCGGCAAGTACGACGTCACGATTCCCGCCGAGCTGGCCTACGGCGCCAACCCGCCCGCCGGTTCGCCGATCCCCGCGAACGCCGACCTCAAGTTCGAAGTCGAACTGATCGACTACAAGAGCCTTGCCGAAATCCGCCAGCAGCAGCAGATCCTGCAGCAGCTTCAGCAGATGCAGGGTGGCGCGGGCGCACCGGGCGGCGCTCCGGGCGCGATGCCTCCGGGCGCGGAAGCACCGGCTGCTCCGGCTCCGGCGCAGTGAAGGCAGCGATCGCGGCGCTGCTCCTCGTGGCAGCGCCCTCGGCCGTGTTCGCGCAAGCTGCCGCCCCGGCCGCGACGCCTGCGGCTCCGCAAGTCAAGGTCGAGGCGATCAAGGCCGGGACCGGCGGCAAGCCGCCCGAGCATGGCTATGTGCTCATCAACTACAAGGGCATGCTGCAGGACGGCACCGTGTTCGACCAGAACGAGCAGATGCCGATGGCGCTCGACGAAGTCGTCCCCGGCTTTGCGCAAGGGTTGCTCCAGATGGAGCGTGGCGGGCGTTATCGCCTGACCATTCCGCCTGAACTCGGCTACGGCGCGCAGGCGTCCGGCCCGATCCCGGCGAATTCCACGCTGGTCTTCGAGATCGACCTGCTCGACTTCAAGACGCCTGAGGAAATCCAGGCGATGATGGCGCAGATGCAGGCGCAGGCGGCCCAGCAGCAGGGCGAGGCAGCCAAGCCCGCGCAGTAAATGCGTCGTCCCGGACTTGATCCGGGACCGGTGGCTGTCGTTAGGCGCGGCCTTGCAGCGCGCGCGATCAGGTGGGCTGTTCACGGCCAGCGGTCCCGGAGCAAATCCGGGGCGACGCAAGCTTGAAGCCGCGCCGCCCCGCTGCTAGCGCACCGCTATCGAATTTCCGCCCGCCGTGCTTCCATGCGCGGCGGGCTCAACCGTAAAAAGGCCAAGGGACAAAAAAGCCATGTCGGTCGATACCGCAACCGTGGCGAAGATCGCCAGCCTCGCGCGCATCAAGGTGAGCGAGCAGGAACTCGAGGCCATGGTGCCCGAACTGAACGGCATCCTTGCCTGGGTGGAGCAACTCGGACAAGTCGACACCGACGGTGTCGAGCCGATGACCGCCGTGATCCCCAATACCCTGCGCCTGCGCGACGACGTGATCGACGCCGACCCGCTGACCGGCGGCGACAAGCGCGACGCGGTGCTGGCCAATGCGCCCGCCGCGCAGCACGGCTTCTTCGGCGTGCCCAAGGTGATCGAATAAGCCTTTGGATTATCCCGATCCTTCGACAAGCTCGCAGATGAGCGGAGTTGGGGGAGAGGGACTTTGAATCTATCCCCGCTCATGCTGAGCTTGTCGAAGCAAGCACGGGCAGCACACAAAATCTGGAATGCAGCATGACTGACATTACCGACCTTGGCGTAGCCGCCATCCGCGACGGCGTCGCCGCCGGAACTTTCTCCGCCGTCGAGGTGGCCGAGGCGTTCAACGCCAACGTCGCGGCGGCGCAGGACGCGCTGAACGCCTTCATCGTCGCCACGCCCGACCACGCGATCGCAGCCGCGAAGGCCATCGACGCCAGGCGCGCCGCCGGCGAAGCGCTCGGCCCCATGGGCGGCGTGCCCATCGGCATGAAGGACCTGTTCGCCACCAACGGCGTGCAGACCACCGCCGCCAGCCACATCCTCGAAGGTTTCGTGCCGCAGTACGAATCGACCGTCTCGCAGAAGCTGTGGGATGCGGGCGCGGGCCTGTTGGGCAAGCTCAACCTCGACCAGTTCGCGATGGGCTCTTCGAACGAGAGCAGCCATTTCGGCTCGGTTGTGTCGCCCTGGCGCCGGCCTGGCAGCAATGCGCCGCTGACGGCGGGCGGCTCCTCGGGCGGCTCCTCGGCGGCGATCGCGGCGCGGCTCGTGCCTGCCGCCACCGGCACAGACACCGGCGGCTCGATCCGGCAGCCCGCCGCCTATACCGGCACCACCGGCATCAAGCCGACTTACGGGCGCTGTTCGCGCTGGGGCGTGGTGGCTTATGCCAGCTCGCTCGATCAGGCGGGCGCGATGGCGCGCGACGTCACCGACTGCGCGATCATGCTGGAAAGCATGGCCGGGTTCGACCCCAAGGACGCGACCAGCCTGAACCTGCCGGTGCCGGACTGGACCGCCGCTCTGTCGGGCGACCTCAAGGGCAAGAAGGTCGGCATCCCGAAGGAATACCGCGTCGAGGGCATGCCCGCCGAGATCGAGGCGATCTGGGAGCAGGGCATCGCCTGGCTCAAGGACGCGGGCGCCGAAGTGGTCGAAGTCTCACTGCCGCACACGCAGTACGCGCTGGCGACCTACTACATCATCGCGCCTGCCGAAGCCTCGTCGAACCTCGCGCGCTATGACGGCGTGCGCTACGGCCTGCGCGATCTGCCCGATGGAGCGGGTCTGCAGGACATGTACGCCGCCACCCGCGCCGACGGGTTCGGCGCGGAAGTGAAGCGCCGCATCCTGATCGGCACTTATGTGCTGTCGGCAGGCTTCTACGACGCCTATTATACCAAGGCGCAGAAGGTGCGCGCGCTGATCTCGCAGGACTTCGCGAAGGCGTTCGAGCAGGTGGATGTCCTCCTGACCCCGACCGCGCCGAGCGCCGCCTTTGCCCTTGGCGAAAGCAACGAAGACCCGATCGCGATGTACCTCAACGACGTGTTCACGGTCCCGGCGTCGCTGGCGGGCCTGCCTGCCATGTCGGTGCCGGCCGGCCTCGACGCGCAGGGGCTGCCGCTGGGTCTCCAGATCATCGGCCGCCCGCTCGATGAGCAGGGCGTGCTGAACGCAGGGCTGGCCATCGAAGGCCGCGCGGCGTTTGCGGCGAAGCCGGAGAAGTGGTGGTAAGCTGGTTCGAACTGGTCGTCTCAGTCATTGAAGGGCTGGGCCACCTGTTCGCGCGGCCCTCGCGCGAAAAGGCCGCGCGGCGGCGTGAGGCGCCTGCGCAGGCGGACGCGCCGCCCCGCTCGCGCCATGGGTTCCTACGTCCGAAACGGAGGCATCGGCCCAGTCGCTGCGTTGACGGTAATGCGGGCGAGAGGTAATACTTTCGCCGTGAAGTTCGAGTCCAACATGACGGTCAAGGGCCAGGTTACGGTGCCCAAGGACATCCGCGATGCGCTGGGCCTCAAGCCCGGTCAGGCGGTGGCGTTCGAGTTGGACGGCGACGGCAATGCCCGCATCATCCGTGCCGACGATCCGGCGCGGATCGAAGCGCGCAAGGAAGCATTCCTGGGCCGCCTGCACGAAACGCGAGCTAAATTTGCGGGCAAGGCGCTGGAGCCGGACATGGACGGGCTCGAATACCAGCGCATGATGCGCGGCGACGGGCCGGAAGTGTGATCTTCGATTCGAATGTCGTCATCGACATGCTCGGCAACCGCGCTCCCGACTATTTCCACCAGCGGATCGCCGATCTGGGCGCGGCAAGCGACCTGTTCGTCAACGAGATCATCTTCGCGGAGATTTCCGGCAATTATGCCTCCGCGCAGGACGTTGCAGACCTGCTGAACGGCTTCGGGCTGAATACGGCGCGGCTGTCGCTGCCCGATTGCCACCGGGCCGGAACGGCATACAGGCAATACCGGCGCAACGGCGGCGTCCGCACCAGCATCCTGCCCGATTTCCTGATCGGCGCGCAGGCGGCGAACCGGGGCTGGCCTATTGTCACGCGGGACCGTAAGGGGTTCGCGACGTATTTTCCCGAGGGCGACTTGATCGACCCGTACATCGACACAAGTAAGGCTTGAGATGTCCACTTCCACCTATCGCATCCAGGGCGCCACCGGGGACTGGGAGGTCGTGATCGGCCTTGAAGTCCATGCGCAGGTCACGTCCAATTCCAAGCTGTTCTCCGGCTCGGCGACGGCGTTCGGCGCGGAGCCGAATACGCAGGTCTCGCTGATCGACGCGGCGATGCCGGGCATGCTGCCGGTGCCGAACGGCGAGTGCATCCGCCAGGCGGTGCGTACCGGCATGGCCATCGATGCGCAGATCAACAAGTGGTCGCGTTTCGATCGCAAGAACTACTTCTACGCCGATCTTCCGCAGGGCTACCAGATCAGCCAGCTCTACCACCCGCTCGTCGGCGAAGGCTCGCTGACGATCGAGGCGGACGAGAAGGCCGGTATCCCCGAGGACAAGGTCATCGGCATCGAGCGCATCCACGTCGAGCAGGATGCGGGCAAGCTGATGCACGATCAGCACCCGACGATGTCCTACGTCGACCTCAACCGTTCGGGCGTGGCGCTGATGGAGATCGTCAGCCGTCCGGACATGCGCTCGCCCGCAGAGGCCGGGGCCTATGTCGCCAAGCTGCGCACGATCCTGCGCTACGTCGGTTCGTGCGACGGCAACATGGACCAGGGCTCGATGCGCTGCGACGTCAACGTCTCGGTCCGCAAGCCCGGTGACGAGTTCGGCACCCGTACCGAAACCAAGAACGTCAATTCGGTGCGCTTCGTCATGCAGACGATCGAGCACGAGGCGAACCGCCAGGTCGACGTGATCGAGGGCGGCGGCAAGATCGTGCAGGAAACCCGCCTGTTCGATCCGAACAGCGGCACCACCCGCTCAATGCGCTCGAAGGAAGACGCGCACGACTATCGCTACTTCCCGGACCCGGACCTGCTACCGCTGGAACTGGACGATGCGTTCCTGGAGGCGTGCCGCGCCTCGCTGCCCGAACTGCCGGACGCCAAGCGCGCGCGCTACGAAGGCGAACTGGGGCTGTCGGCCTACAATGCCGCGGTGCTGACCACCGACGTCGATACGTTCCAGTGGTTCGAGGCGCTGCTGGCCGAGACCGCTTCGGCGCAGGGCAAGGCGCCTGCCGAAGTCGCCAAGCAGGCGGCGAACTGGCTGATCTCGGAGTTCTTCGGCGCGCTCAACAAGCTGGGCAAGAGCCTCGAGGATTCGCCGGTCAGCCATGCGCAGGCCGCCGAACTGCTGGCGCTGGTCGGCAAGGGTACGATCTCCGGCTCGATCGCCAAGCAGGTGCTTGAGATCATGCTCGAAACCGGCGACGGCGCGGGTGTCATCGTCGAGCGCGAGGGGCTGAAGCAGGAATCGGACACCGGCGCCATCGAGGCCAAGGTGGACGAGATCCTCGCCGCCAACGCCGACAAGGTCGCGCAGTACCGCGAGGGCAAGGTGGCGCTGTTCGGCTTCTTCGTCGGCCAGACGATGAAGGCGATGCAGGGCAAGGCCAACCCGCAGGTCGTCAACGAGATCTTGAAGGCGAAGCTCGGCTGACGCTTAACAAGCCTCACGAAAAAGCCGCCGTGCCGTTTCTTCGGTCCGGCGGCTTTTTTGTGTCCGCTGTGCAACTCTTGTTGTCCCGGGAAGGGACTGTTCGCAATAATCCGCTTGTATTCGCAATTCCCGGTGCTATCGATTGCGCGAAGACCGGGGGGGTCTTTCCAACAATTTCGCGCTGGCGTGCCCAAGGGGCATCGTCCGCGCATTCGGCGAAGCGGGGCATCTGGCTCCGCGCGCTGCACGAGCTCACCTGGGGGGGTGAGGGGGCCCGGCATTGCGCCACAGTGGAGCGCGCGGTGTCGGGCCTTTGCAGTTTTCCAACCTGATTCTCGTCATTGCGAGCGTAGCGAAGCAATCCAGAGCGGTTTATGTGGCCCTGGATTGCTTCGCTACGCTCGCAATGACGATCGGGGATGCGGGCTCAGCCCGCGCGCCGCGTTCCCGTCAGTTCCATCGCGCCGAACATCCCGGCTTTCACCGTGCCGGTCAGCGCATCGCCCTCGACCGTCGCGGAACAGTCGAGGTCCATCGGCATCGGCACGGTCATCTTCATCGACCACGTCAGGGTCTGCCCGGCAATGCGGCCGTTGGTCACGTCCATGCTGCCAAGGTCGCCGGTGATGTTCCCGGAGAAGCTGTCGCCTGCTCCGGGCTCGATGGTGAGGACGCCCTTCTGGCGGCCCAGCGGGGTATTGGTGACGCAGTCGTACGTGCCGGCAACGGTCATTCGGAAGCTCCTTCGCTCTCGTTCTCGCCCGCGACGCTGGGTGCGGGGCGGACCTCTACGGGCAAACCCAGGGCCTTGAGCTGCGGTTCCACGATCTTGCGGTCGCCGACGATCACCCAGGTCAAGTCGGCGGGCTGCAGATACTGCGCCGCCGCGCCGCCGATCCGCTTCGCGTCGATGCCGCGATAGGTCTGCGCGAGCTTCACATAGTAATCTTCAGGCCGTCCCAGCCGGTCGTTCTTGACGATGGCGGCGAGCACTTGCGCATTCGTCTCGAAGTCGTTGGGCAAGCTGCGGATCGCGCCGTCGGTGACGCGCTGGTACTCCTCGGCCGAAATCGGCTGCTTCGTCGGCAGGGCGCTCATGTCGGCGATGATGGCGCGGATCGAATCGCCCGTGCGGTCGGCCTGCACGGGCGCCATGACCTGCATCGTCACCGGCCCCGTCGCTTGGCTGATGCCCGAGCGTACGCCGTAGCTCCAGCCCTTTTCCTCGCGAATGTCGAGGTTCAGGCGCGAGAGGAAGCCGTTGCCGACGACGTCGTTCGCCAGCATCAGCGATTCCTCGTTCGGCGTGCGGCCGGTCAGCGGCAGCACCCGCCCGGCGAGGATCACCGACTGCGGAGAGTTCGGCCGGTCGATCAGCACTACGCGCGATGCGGGTGCGGGCGTCGCGGTGTCGAGCGATTTCACCGGCTTGGGTGCGGCCGGGGCCTTCCAGCCGCCGAACGCCTTTTCCAGCAGCGGCTTGAGCTGCTCCATGGTCACGTCGCCGACCACGGTGATCCGCGCGAGGTCGGGGCGCAGCCACTTGGCGTGGGCGGCGCGCAGCGCCTCGGGCGTGAGGGCGGCGAGCGCGGTGTCGCTGCCGAGGCCGTCGCCGGGCTGGGCATAAGGATGAGTGCCGAAGAGTTCGCCGCTCATCGTACGCGAGGCCAGCGCGCTCGGCGTCGATTGGGCCTGCGCCAGTTCGGCCTGCGCCTGTCCGCGCGCGCGGTCGAAGTCGGCCTGCGCGAACGCCGGATGCAGCAGCACGTCGGAGGCCAGCGCCAGCGAGGGCGCGAGATTGTCGCTCAGTGCGCTCAGCGTCAGGCTGCTGGTGTCGAGGCTGGCACCGGTGCCGATCGAGGCGCCGAGGCGCTCCTGTTCCTCGGCGATCTGGGTGGCGTTGCGGGTCTTGGTGCCTTCCTCGAGCATGCCGAGCATCAGCCCCTGCGTGCCCGGCGTGTCGAGCGCATCGGCCGCGTACCCGGCGTCGAAGTCGATCGACAGGACCAGCTTGGGCACCGTGGTCCGCCGCGCCAGCGTGACGGGGATGCCGTTCGAGAGCGTGGTGCGCTCGATCGCCGGGAAGGCGAGGGCGCTGACCGGCGCGACCGGCGGCGCACTGCGCCTGGGCGCGGGGGCGAGCTTCGGGGCCTTGGCGGCCTTGCCTGCCGCTGCGGGCGGGTTGGCGGCTTCGTCACCCCAGCCGCCCATCTTCGCGCCGTCCTCGGTGCGTGCACCCGGCACCACCGCGATCTTATAGACCGGGCGGCCGAGCCACCTGGACATCGCGGTGCGCACGGCGTCGGGCGTCAGCGCGGCGATGGCCTGCAGGTCCGCCTTGTACTTGGCCGGATCGTTCGAATAGACTTGCCCTTCGGCGAGGGTCGCGCCCTTGCCGGAGAAGCCGCCGACCTGCTCCAGCCCGCCGATCTCGCTCGACAGGATGGAGGTGACAGCGCGGCGCACTTCGTCCTCGCTCGGCCCCTTGGCGACGAAATCGGCGATGACTTTGTCGAGCGCGGCTTCGGCCTTGGCGCGCTGGACGCCGGGCTTCACGTCCATCGAGGCGTCGAGGAAGCTGGCCTGCTCGAACGTCTGGGCAGAGGCGGTGACGGAGACGGCAAGCTGCTGCCCGCGCACCAGTTCGTTGTCCAGCCGTGAGCTGGCGAGGCCGCCGAGGATGTGCATGCCGATGCGCAGGGCGGGGGCGTCCGCATCGTTGAGCCCGGGGCCGCTCCAGTCGCGGCTGAGGCGCAGGGTCGGCACCTGATCGGTCAGGTCGCGCGAGATCGGCGCGGACAGGGTGACCGGCCCGGCCGCGACGGGGGCGACTTCAGGCCCCTTCGGGATCGCGCCGAACCACTTCTCGACCTTGGGCTTCGCGGTCGCCGCGTCGATGTCGCCCGAGAGGACGAGGACGACGTTGTTGGGGCCGTAATGGTCGGTGAACCACTTGCGCACGTCGGTCAGGCTGGCGGCGTCTAGGTCGGCCATCGAGCCGATCGTCGAGTGGTGATAGGGGTGGCCGACCGGGAACAGGCCCTCGGCCACCGCATATTCGGCGAGGCCGTAGGGCTGGTTGTCGCCCTGCCGCTTCTCGTTCTGGACGACGCCGCGCTGCTTGTTGAGCTTGTCCTGCGTGACGGCGGGGAGCAGCGCCCCCATGCGGTCGCTCTCCATGAACAGCGCAAGGTCGAGCGCGCCGGTCGGCACCGTCTCGATGTAGTTGGTGCGATCGTACCAGGTGGAGCCGTTGGTCGAGGTGGACCCGGCCGCTTCCAGCGGAATGTCGAAGTTGGGCACGTTGGATGAGCCGCCGAAGAACAGGTGCTCGTACAAGTGCGCGAAGCCGGTCTTGCCGCGCGGCTCGTTCTTGGAGCCGACCTTGTAGTAGAGCGTGACGCCCACGATCGGCGCCTTGCGGTCGGTATGGACGATGGTGGTCAGGCCGTTGGCGAGGACGAACTTTTCGTAGGGGATGTCGACCTTCGCGACCAGTTCCTGCGGCGATGCGGCGGCGGGCCGAGGCGGTGCGGCCTCCGGTGCAGGCGGCGTGCTGGCGACAGGCGTGCCGGAGGGGGCGGCAGCGCAGGCGGAGAGGAGAAGGGCGGCGGCGAGAGCGCTCAGGCTCGACGTGGATACGGATCGCATGAGCGGGAGGTTAGCAGCTTGTTTCGGCGTGGCCAGCGGCAAACTTTACGCGCACTTCCGGCTTTCGTGCATGCAGTGGGGGCTTCGACAAGCTCAGCCTGAGCGGGAATTGGAAAACTGCTTTGAAAACCTGTCCGAGCTAATTGAGCAGGAACAGGAGACCCGCTCTCAAATCCGCTCAGGCTGAGCCTGTCGAAGCCCCATCAGCCACCCACTGCCCGAAGACCGCCAGCGATCCCGGAGTAAGTCACGGGCGATGAAGGTGCTTTACCCCCGCTTGAAGATCTGCCCCGAATCGAACAGCGAGATCCGCCACTCGCCATCGGCATCGCGGCGGCATTCCATCTTCACGTCGGCGACCGCGAGCGGGTCGCAGTACTTGTCGAAAGGCCCGTCGCCCAGCGCCGCGAAGAACACCAGCAGGTAGCCGACTTTCGCATGGTCCTCGCCCTCGAAACCGACCCGCAGCGAGGTGATGATATGCCGCATGGTCATGAGGCCCGCGCCCGCCTTCATGGTCTCGGCGCGGCCCTTGTAGAACGCCTCGACCGCCGCCAGCCCCTCGCGCCACTGGCCGCCGACGTTGTAGCGGACATCCTCGGCGAGGCAGTCGGTCTCGCGCATCTTCAGGCCGTTGTGGATGTCGAGTTCGTCGCCCCACTCGTAGATCACCTGCTTGATCGCGAGGACGTCTGCCGCCTGCTGGGGTGTGAATTTCGCCATTGAGCCTCTTCCCGTGGGGTTATCGCGCGAAGGCTAGGGCAGGGCTTCGGGCGGGGCTAGGTCGGCGGGTGCTTTACCGCCCCGGCGAAACGCCCTCTGGCAAATCGGCAACGGGCACCCATCTTTGCCTCGGCAGCCGGCTCCGGCCTGCTCCTGTTGCGCCCGATCAACGACTTCGGGCATTTCACCGACTAAGGAAAAATTCGGGCGCCCAGCCCTTGTGTTGCATATAAGCAACACCATATGAGCGGGATCAGGAGGCACATTCCACAATGAATCTCGAAAAGTTCACTGACCGCGCCAAGGGTTTCCTGCAGGCCGCGCAGACCGTCGCGATCCGCCTGAACCACCAGCGCATCGCGCCCGAGCATATCCTCAAGGCCCTGCTCGACGATCCCGAAGGCATGGCCGCCGGGCTCATCAAGCGCGCCGGTGGCAACCCGGTGTTCGCGACGCAGGAACTCGACAAGGCGCTGGCGAAAATCCCCGCCGTTTCGGGCAGCGGCGCGGCCGGTTCGCCGGGTCTGGACAACGACGCCGTGCGTGTCCTCGACGCGGCCGAGCAGGCCGCGACCAAGGCGGGCGACAGCTTCGTCACCGTCGAGCGGCTGCTGCTGGGCCTCGTGCTGGCGACGACCACGGCGGCGGGCCAGGCGCTCAAGGCGGGCAATGTCACGGCGCAGGCGCTCGAAGCCGCGATCACCGAGCTGCGCGGCGGCCGGACGGCCGACAGCGCGGGCGCGGAGAACGCCTACGACGCGATGAAGAAGTACGCCCGCGATCTCACGCAGGCGGCGAAGGACGGCAAGCTCGACCCGGTCATCGGCCGCGACGAGGAGATCCGCCGCACCATCCAGATCCTCGCGCGGCGCACCAAGAACAACCCCGTGCTGATCGGTGACCCCGGCGTCGGCAAGACCGCCATCGCCGAAGGGCTCGCGCTGCGCATCGCCAATGGCGACGTGCCCGACAGCCTCAAGGACCGCAGCCTGATGTCGCTCGACATGGGCTCGCTGATCGCGGGCGCCAAGTACCGCGGCGAGTTCGAGGAGCGCCTGAAGGCCGTACTCGACGAGGTGAAGGGCGCTGACGGCCAGATCATCCTGTTCATCGACGAGATGCACACGCTGATCGGCGCGGGCGCCTCCGAAGGCTCGATGGATGCGGGCAACCTGCTCAAGCCTGCGCTGGCACGCGGCGAACTGCACTGCATCGGCGCGACGACGCTCGACGAATACCAGAAGTACGTCGAGAAGGACGCCGCGCTGCAGCGCCGCTTCCAGCCCGTGTTCGTGGGCGAGCCGACGGTCGAGGACACGATCTCGATCCTGCGCGGGCTCAAGGAAAAGTACGAGCTGCACCACGGCGTGCGCATCACCGACGGCGCGATCGTGGCGGCGGCGACGCTGTCCAACCGCTACATCACCAACCGCTTCCTGCCCGACAAGGCGATCGACCTGATGGACGAGGCCGCCAGCCGCATCCGCATGGAAGTGGAAAGCAAGCCCGAGGAGATCGAGAAGCTCGACCGCCGCATCGTCCAGCTCAAGATCGAGGAAATGGCGCTCGGCAAGGAGAGCGATTCCGCGTCGAAGGACCGGCTTGCCGCGCTGCGCGTGGAACTCAGCAACCTCGAACAGCAGTCGAGCGAACTGACCACCCGCTGGCAGAACGAGCGCGACAAGATCGCGGCGGAAGGCAAGCTCAAGGAACAGCTCGACGCCGCGCGCATCGAACTGGAGCAGGCCCAGCGCGGCGGCGACTACGCCAGGGCGGGCGAGTTGTCCTACTCGACGATCCCCGCGCTGGAGGCGAAGCTGGCGGAGGCGCAGGCCACCGCCGGGAACGCCTTGCTGCGCGAGGAAGTGACCGAGGACGACATCGCCGGCGTCGTCAGCCGCTGGACCGGGGTTCCGGTCGACCGCATGCTGGAAGGCGAGCGCGAGAAGCTGCTCAAGATGGAGCAGATCATCGGCGGCCGCGTGATCGGCCAGACCGATGCCGTCGCCGCCGTCTCCAAGGCGGTGCGGCGCGCGCGCGCGGGCCTGCAGGACCCGAACCGGCCGCTCGGCTCGTTCCTGTTCCTCGGCCCCACGGGCGTCGGCAAGACCGAGTTGACCAAGGCGCTGGCGGGCTTCCTGTTCGACGACGACACCGCGATGGTGCGCATCGACATGTCGGAGTTCATGGAGAAGCACGCGGTCGCCCGCCTGATCGGCGCGCCTCCGGGCTATGTCGGCTACGAGGAAGGCGGCGTGCTGACCGAGGCGGTGCGGCGGCGGCCTTATCAGGTCGTGCTGTTCGACGAGGTGGAGAAGGCGCATTCCGACGTCTTCAACGTGCTGCTGCAGGTGCTCGACGACGGGCGCCTGACCGATGGGCAGGGCCGTGTGGTGGACTTCACCAACACGCTCATCATCCTGACCAGCAACCTCGGCAGCCAGTACCTTGCCGGTCTGGATGAAGGCGTGGACGTCTCCACCGTGGAGCCGCAGGTGATGGAAGTGGTGCGCGGGCATTTCCGGCCCGAGTTCCTCAACCGCCTCGACGAGATCGTGCTGTTCCACCGCCTCGGGCAGGAGCACATGGCGCCGATCGTCGATATCCAGGTGGCCCGCGTGCAGAAGCTGCTCAAGGACCGCAAGATCGTGCTCGACCTGTCGGACGCGGCGAAGCGGTGGCTGGGGCGGGTGGGTTACGACCCGGTCTACGGCGCCCGGCCATTGAAGCGCGCGGTGCAGCGGTACTTGCAGGACCCGCTGGCGGAGAAGTTGCTGGCTGGCGAGGTGCCCGATGGCTCGCACGTCCGCATCGAGGACGGCGACGGCGCGCTGGTAATGAGCGTGGAGTGACGAAAACGGGCCGGGAAGCAACGCTTCCCGGCCCGAATCTCATGTGGCTCGATCTTGTGAAGATCAGAACACGTTCGCCTTCACGCCCATGAAGAACGAGCGGCCGACCGCGCTGATCGGATAGGCGACTGCACCCACGTCGGGCTTGGTGTCGAACAGGTTGTTGACACCGCCGTAGATCGTGAAGCGGTCATCGACGTTGTACGATGCGTACAGTTCGTGCTCCCACTTCTCCTTGTACCAGATGTACTGGCTGGGCAGGTAGTCGGGGTTGGCCGCTTGCTGCTCGCGGGTGACCCGGCGAGTCTTGTCCCACCAGTTGATGCCGTAGTTCAGCGAGAACGGGCCCTTGATCCAGGTAAGGTCGAAGGTCGCGCTGAACTTGGGTGCCGGGTACGCCGAGCTGTCCAGTTCGTTCTGCGCCACGGCGCCGAGCGAGGGAACGAATTCCAGTTTGTTGAGATAGTTGCCAACGAGGCTGAACAGGAAGCTGCCGACGGCCGGCGAGGCTTCGAGGCGATACTGCAGGTTCAGGTCGAGACCTGCCGTCTTGTACGATGCGACGTTCTGCGGGACTACGCTGAAGCCGTTGATGTAGCCGGTAGTGCCGCTGCGGGTGATGAGCGAACAATACTGGTTCTGCAGCGTCGGCTGGTCGTAGCAGAGGTCCACGATGTCCTGCGCGGTCGAGTAGTTGATCGCCTTGCTGATACGGATGTTGTACCAGTCTGCGCTGAGAGTGAAGCCTTTCAGGAAGCTCGGACGCAGCACCACGCCGGCGGTCCAGGTCTTGGCCTTTTCCTCGGAGAGGTTCGGGTTGCCGCCCTGGGTGCCCAGCAGGCTGCTGTTCTGCGGTGAGGTCTGGTCGTCGGCCGGGTTGAAGTCGATGATCTGCTGCGGGGTAAGGCCGGCAGCGGTCAGCGCCGCGGTGCAGTTGGCCTGGCGGGGTGCCTTGCCTTCGGCGATGCGTTCCGGGCCGCACGGGTCGGTGATGAACTCGTAACCGCCGCTGGTGCCGGCAAACAGCTCGGTGATGTTCGGTGCACGCACCGAAACCGAATAGGTGCCGCGGAACGAAACGTCTGCGATCGGCGCATACGTGCCGTTGACGTTCCAGGCGGTGTTCGTGCCGACCGTCGAGTAGTCCGAAACGCGCAATGCGCCACCCAGGCTCAACTCATGAGCCAGCGGGGCATCGAGCAGGATCGGCAGACGGATTTCTCCGTAGGCTTCCTTTACGTCGTACGAACCGCCGTCGATCGTCGCCTGCGCGCTGTCGGCCAGGAAGCCGTTCTGCGTGTAGTACGACGGGATCTGAAGGCTGCTCTCCTTGCGGTACTCGAGACCGACGGCGAAGCCGATCGGGCCGCCCGGCAGTTCGAAGAACCCACCGGTGTCACCCGAAATACTGGCCGAGCCGACGTACTGGCGTAGGCGGGCATAGTCGGTGTGGGTCGCGAGAATGAAGGCCAGCGCCTCAGGCGAAGGCGAGCCGTTGCCCAGGACGTTGAGCGGTACGCACTGGCCGGGCTGGAACGTCAGCGGCGCGCCGCTGTAGAAGGGCGAGCCGAAGCTGTTGCCCATTATCTCGGTCTGGCCGGGCAGGTTGATGCGGCAGGTCACGCCGCCGTTGCCGTCGGACACCGCGTCCAGCGCCGCCGAGTAGCGATCGAGGATACGGTCGCCCGAGGCGGTCGCCCGCTGCGTCGACTGGCCGAAGACGAACGAGGCGTCGTACTTCAGGTGCGATGACAGTTCGCCGTTGGCACCGACGACGGTGCGCCACAACTCGCGGTTCAGTTCCGAGCGGCGGATGCCGAAGTCGAAGTTGTCGCGGCTGACGAGGGCGCCGTCCGGAGCGTTCGCACCAAAGCGCTCGTTCAGATAGTAGTTGTCCGCGAACAGCTCGGTGTAGAAGTCGTAAGTCGGCTGCGCAAAGGTGTACGCCTTGGAACGCACGTACTTCGCTTCCGCATAGAAGTTGAGCGCCGGGCTGACTTCGTAGTGGCCCATCACGTTGACGATGTGACGGCGCAGGAACGGCGTGTAGTCGCCGTAGTACGAATCGCGCGGGGTGCTGTCGCCGCCCACGGTAAACGCGGTGCCGGGGACGTAAGTGCCCAGATCGTACGGGTTGCCTTCACCGGTATAGTCGGGAACGCCGTCGAAATCGATGTCGATCGCGCCGCCCATCGAGCTGTCCGCCCAGCGCAGGTTGTTCATCAGCACGCGGTCGGGCACGTTCGGATCGTCGCGTGTCGAGCCGGGGGCGCCGTCGGCCGGGTTGCGTACGAAGCTCCAAGTCGGGCCGGTCTTGCCGTAGTTCAGACGCTTGCGCTGCGAGAAGCGGTCGGTCTTGTTGAATTCGTAGGCGAGGGTGATGTTGCCCTTGCCGTCGTCGAAATTGGTGCCAGCAGTTGCCGCGAGGAACTTCTCACCCGCGTCGCCGCGCTGCGAGATCGTGTTCTGGCCACGGATGCGCAGGCCTTCGAAGTCCTTCTTCATAATGAAGTTGACCACGCCCGAAACGCCGTCCGCACCGTAGATCGCCGAGACGCCGCCGGTGAGCACGTCGACGCTCTCGATCAGATCGGTCGGGATGGTGTTGGTATCGACCGATGCGGTGCCGGGATAGCCCGCCACGTGGCGCCGGCCGTCAACCAGCACGAGCGTGCGCGCAGTGCCCAGGTTGCGCAGGTTCAGCAGGTTGACGCCGGTGAGCTGGCCATTGGGCAGGTTCGAGCCGGCGGAATCGATCGCACGGCGCGAACCGAGTAGGGCCGGGCTCTGCGACAGAAATTCGGTGATGTTGGTCCGGCCCGACTGCTCGATCGTGGCGGCGGTGACTGACACGACCGGGTTGGGGTTGTCGAACCCGTTCGGTATGGTGATGCGAGTGCCGGTAACGGTGATGGCATCACCGCTTTCGTCGGCGGTGTCGGTGCCGCTCTGTGCGGTGGCACCCTGTGCGCTGGCTTCTTGAGCGCGCGCTGGCGCGGCGGCCAATACAGCGATCGCCGGAATCGCGGCGACGCCAAGAAGCAGAGTGCTTCTTGCGGTTTTCATGGTGTGTCCCCTTGTTGCTTCGGTGCGGATGTGACGTCCGCGTGCCCGGCCGGAAATCCGGGCAGATGCCGATAGTCTGCCGTGCCAATTCGCAACTGCAACAGCGATTTGCAGGAAAGCTGCAACAAAAGAGTCATTTGTTGTAACATTGCAACAGGTTGCAACAGTTTGTCGTCATTCAGCAGGACACGGATTTCAGACAGACACGCCAAAAAAAAGGCGGCCTCCGAAGAGACCGCCCCATTTTTTGTCCAGACCTTGCGGTTTAGAAGTCAACCTTCGCGCCGAGGCGGAAGTAGCGGCCGACCATGTTGGCCTGGCCCCATGCCGGGTTGTAGTTGAAGATCGAGTAAGCCGCCGACGGGTCGAACTTCGGCTTGATCGCGAACGCATTGAGGATGTTCGCATAGATCGAGAAGTTGTCGCTGACCTGAACATTGGCTGCGATGTCGAAGTTCCACTGCGCACCGACCTTGCACTTCACCGGAGTGCCATCGTCGTATTCGACGACCGAAGCACCGACGCTGGCTGCGCAATCACCCTTCACGCCGCTGTAATCGACCGACGCGAGGTCGTAGCCATGCGTGTAGTATGCGGTACCGGTCAGCGACACCTTGCCCATGGTGAAGGTGTTCTGCCAGGAACCGCGCCACTTCGGCGAACCCGAGCACGAGGTGTAGTCACAGGGGCTCAGCGAGCCGTCGTAACGCTCCTTGGTGCCCGTAGCACGGGTCAGTTCGTACTTGATGAGGTACGAAGCGTCGAGGTTGCTGGTCCAGGTAACCGGGCCGAAATCGTAGCTGATGTTGGCGCCGAAATCGATGCCCTCTACGACCTGCGAGTCCGAGTTGTTGTACGAGTACTCGATGAAGCCCGGGTTCGCGATCGCCGTCAGGTTATCCGGATCGGGATTGAGCGGACGAATAGTCACGCCGGTGACGGCATTGGTCGCGCCGGTACGCAAGTAAGCGTCGAGAGCCGCATCCTGGTCTTCCGCCGAAACGCCGCCGATGATGCCCTTAATCTTCGTGCGGAAGTAATCCACGGTGAAGCTGACATTGCGCATCGGTTCGAACACGGCACCGAACGTGTAGCTGGTCGACTTCTCGGGCTTCAGGTCGGGGTTACCCGTACCGGTACGACCGATGTTGTAGGCAGCGCTTACGTAGTTGTTGTTGTCGTGCGAGGCGCAGTAGGCTGCATAAGTGGTGCAGTCGATCTTGAAGTTGGCGTAACCGGTCGTCGGCAGGCCGTATGCTTCGTTGAACGAAGGAATACGGAAGCCCTTCGACCAGGTGCCGCGCAGCAGGACCTGTTCGATCGGTTTGATCTTGATGCCGAACTTCGGCGAGAAGTTGCTCTGGCCTGACGAATACTTGTCGTAGCGACCCGAAGCAGACAATTCCACCTGATCGATGATCGGCGCGCTGATGTCGTAGAAGGCCGACTTCACGTTGCGGCTGCCGGCAGCGCCGACCGCGTTGATCGTGAAGTAACGGTCATAGGGAGCGGCATCGTTCTGCGGGTTCGCCGACTGGTCGTCGAGCGATTCCTTGCGGTACGATGCACCGACTGCGACCTGCAGCGAACCGCCGGGCAATTCGAACAGTGCGCGCTGGATGGTGCCTTCGACCTGCCACAGCTTGGAGGTCGAGACCTTCCTGTTCACCGGAGCCACATAGTCGCGGACTTCCTGGCTGTTCAGCCAGGGCGCCGCGAAGTTGTACTCGCCGGTCGCGACCATGTCGGCCAGGCGCTGCGGGATCAGGTAGTTGCGGCTGGTGCGCGTGAGTTGCACTTCCGACGCCGTAGCGCCGACGGTGTAGGCCCATTCGTCATCGCTGCCGAAGGTGCCGTTGATGCCCGCCTGGACGCGCATCGAGCGTGCACCGGTTTCGACCGTCTGCGGCTTGTCGTAGCGGCCGCGGATGATCGCGGTCTGGCCGCTGGCGGCGAACGGGTTGTTCGGGTTCAGCGTGCCGTTGGCGGCATTACAGCCCGAGCTGACGTTCAGGTTGTTGACGAAAGTGGCGGTGCCTGCCGAGCAAACGTAGACCGGCAGGACGACGCTGGCCCAGGTGGCCGAACTGGGCGGCGGAGTGGCGTTGGGGAACGCGGCCGGAGAAAGCTGCGAATAGGTGCTGGTCTTGGTCCAGTCGACCGAGACGAACGCCTCTGCCTTCTCGCCGACCTTCACGGTCGCGCGGCCGGCAAAGCCGTAGCGCTTCGTTTCCGGGCGGAGCGTGGCGTAGAGGTTCTTCAAGTCCGCCGAGCAGACATTGCCGTAACGGCCGCTGCTGCTTGCGCTGGCAGGCAGGCTCGTGGGCGTCGAGTTGAACGCGGCGCAGTCCGGATTGAGCAGCTGATAAGGGGTGGTATTGCCACCGGCAGCATTGCTGGCCGCGACGAGCGGAGCAAGCGGGATCGTCGAGCCGCCCAGCGAGCCATCGCCGTTAACGCCGAAGGCGTACCAGCGGGTCGGCGTCTTCATGCAGCCGCCGTTGTCGTTGCAGATGTTGCCGAGATAGCCGGTGTTGAACTTGTCGCCGCGGTTGCGAGCCCAGATCTCTTCGTTCTTGCGGTACATGCCGCTGACGTAGAAGTTGAAGCCGTCGGTTTCGAGATCGCCGTGGCCCACGGTGAGGTCAAGACGCTGTTCGCTGCCGTCGCCGTGGTCGGAGATGCCGTTCGAAACGTTGGCGTGAATGCCCTGGACCTGCTTCTTGGTGATGACGTTCACCACGCCGGCGACTGCGTCAGCGCCGTAAGTCGACGAAGCGCCGTCCTTCACGACTTCGATACGGTCGATAACCGCGTCGGGGATCGAGTTGAGATCGACGAAGTTGCGGTGTCCGTCATCCGCGACCGGGTACATGGCCATGCGCATGCCATCGACGATCGTCAGCGTGTTCTGAACGGTCAGGCCGCGCAGCGAGATCGCGTTCGCGCCGGCTGCGAAGTTGTTGCCGTTGTTCCAGCCTTCCGAGATCGTGCCCGAGCCGTTGGCGGAGAGGCGCTGAAGTGCTTCGGCTGCGGTGTTGATGCCGCGCTGTTCGAAGTTGTCGGCGGAGATGACGGTGACCGGCGAAGCCGTCTCGGCATCGGTGCGGCGCAGCAGCGAGCCGGTGACGATGATGACGTTCGAATCGTCGGAGGCCGCCTCTTCCGACTTCTGCGGAGCTGCGTCCTGCGCGTGCGCAGTTCCGCACAGCAGTGCGAAAGCCGTGAGGCTTGTCGCGCCGCGCAGCGCGGCCTTCTGGATTGTGGTTTTCACTTTTGTGTCCCTTGTTGCTTCGTTCAGCAGGCGAATGCGTGACCAAGTTCGCCTGATGACCCGTTGCCGGCTTTCGGATGCGCGCACGCATCGTGATGCCATGTGAAATGTTGTTGCGCCGGAGGGATCGCCTTTCAACGGAATTTGCCAAGTTGGGAGAAATGGGTTGGCGATTGTGGCAATGACGCAACAGCCATGCGCGACGAACCGTGGCCGTTCTGCAACCGCGCAAGGATTCCAGCCGATTAGTTGGAACAATAGACCTGTTGCATATAGGCATTGTCCACAGAGTTTCTTGCGCACGCCATCGCCCCGGTGAAATCCTGTTGCGTTGCTGCAAATCGATCTTGCGCAATGGATTGACCGGCCCTCTCGAGGCATTTAACCGATTGATTAAATCGCCTCGGACAAAATCGATGGTCTGCTTCGCCGGATCGGCATAGGGCGCGACAGGAAAAGGAAATCGGCATGAAACTCGACAACTCCATGGCCGCAGTGGTCACCGGCGCGGCTTCCGGACTTGGCGCGGCGACGGCGCGGGCGCTCGCGGCGCAGGGCGTGAAGGTCGCGATCTTCGACCTCAATGCCGAAGCTGGCGAAGCGCTTGCAGCCGAGATCGGCGGCGTGTTCTGCGCGGTCAACGTGACCGACGAGGACAGCGTGATCGCCGGATTCGCGAAAGCACGCGCGGCGCATGGGCAGGAGCGGGTGCTGGTCAATTGCGCAGGCATCGCGCCGGCCGCCAAGACCGTCGGCAAGAATCGCGAGACGGGCGAGCCCAGGTCGCACGACATGGCGCTGTTTGAGAAGGCGATCGCGATCAACCTCGTGGGCACCTTCCGCTGCATCAGCAAGTCGGCCGCGGGCATGGCGACGCTGGAGCCGCTCGACGCGGCCGGTTCGCGTGGGGCCATCGTCAACACCGCGAGCGTCGCGGCGCAGGACGGCCAGATCGGGCAGGCCGCCTATGCCGCGTCGAAGGGCGGGGTACTGGCGATGACGCTGCCGGTGGCGCGTGATCTCATGAGCGAGGGCATTCGCGTCAACACGATCCTGCCGGGCATTTTCGAGACGCCGATGATGGCGGGAATGCCGCAGGGCGTGCAGGATGCGCTGGCGGCGATGGTGCCGTTCCCCAAGCGCCTCGGCAAGGCGGAAGAGTACGCGAAGCTGGCGTTGTTCATGCTGGAGCACGACTATCTCAACGGCGAATCGATCCGTCTCGACGGTGCGATCCGCATGGGGCCGAAGTAAGCGCCGATGAAGGAACGTCCCGTCTCCCTGACCGCCGGCGCCGTGGAAGTCGCGCCTCCGGGCGCGCGTGCGATGCTGCTCGACACGGCGAGTGCGATCATGCGCGACGGCGACGTGATCGACATCTCGCTTTCCGAACTGAGCCTCCGCTCCGGGTTGAACTCGGCGCTGGTGAAGTACTACTTCGGCAACAAGGCGGGGCTGCTCAAGGCGCTGCTCGACCGTGACTGGGAGGCGATCGTCGTCAGCGTCGACGCGCTCGTCGCAAAGGACGGGTGGGAGCCGGAGGCCAAGCTGCGGCGGCACTTGTGGAAGGTGGTCGATACCTTCTACGAAGTGCCGTATCTCAATCGCCTGACCATGCGCATGGTGCGCGAGAGCGACGATACCGAGGCGCGGCGCATCGCCAATTGCTACCTCTCGCCGATCTACCGAGCTTATGAGCAGCTGATCGGCGACGGCGTGCGGGCAGGGGTGTTCCGCGAGATCGACCCGCAGTTGTTCTACTTCACGGTGACGGGGGCGGTGGACCGCTTCTTCTCGGCGCGGCTGGTGCTCAAGCACTGTTTCGACCAGGACAGCCTGACCGAGGAACTGCGGGACCGTTACCGCGAGCATACGATCGACATCATCATGGCAGGCATCCTCGCGCACTGATGGCCCGCAAGAAGAAGCGTTATCTCACCGCGACGATGGCGGACGGCTACGTCAAGACCATCGGGCCGACGACCGATCCTTTCACGCATTACTGGCGCGTGGTGGCCGAGTTGCAGAACGGCAGGACCGAGGTGTTCTGGGGGCACGCCCGCTCGCTGGCGGAGGCGAAGAAGAAGCGCCTTCCGCTGGACGAAGCAGCGAGGATGCGCGGGTGGAAGGGGTTCGCCTTCGAGATCGCGGAACTGGTGGAGACGGACGGCTGAAACGCCGCCGTCAGCGCACCTTCAGTCCCACTTCGCCCAGCAACAGGGCAGCCTGATCGCGTGAGATCGTCGCGCCGCGGAAGCGCCGCGCATCGCCGAGGGTCACGCCGCCCAGATCGGCGCCGCGCAAGTCTGCACCCTCGAAGCGCGCGCCGTCCACTTGCGCATCGCGCAGGCTGCAGCCTTCGAAAGTGGTCATCCGGAAATCCACCTTGCGCAAGTCGGCCTGTGAGAAGTCGATGCGCTGCAGGGTCGTCTTGCGGAACGACAGGCCGGGCAGCTTCGCACCGACGAGCAGGGTTTCGTCGAAATGGACTTCCAGCGCCTTGAGATCGGACATGTCGGCGCCCGTCAGCTTGCTGCGGGAAAAGCGGGTTCCTTGCAGCATGGCGCGCCGCAGCGCAGAATTGTTGAAGTCGCAGGCGGTGAATGCCGCGTCGCTGAGGTCGCAGCCGATGAAGTCTGCGAAGGCGCCCCGGCACGAGCGCCAGCGGCTCTGCTCCAGTTTCGCGCCGGACAGTTTCGCATGGCGCAGGCTGCACTGTTCGAAGGTCCAGGCGGACAAGTCGAGGCCCGACAGGTCCGCCTCATCCAGATCGCAGTTCGTGATGTGCCAGGGACTGCCGACAAGCGCTTCGACATCGCGCCGTTCCAGCTTGCGATCGCGAACTGTCTGCGCGGCGAAAAGGTCATCCATGGCTGGCAAGTAACCGCAACGACCGGCAGAGACCAGAGGTGCGGGAGAACTTCGCGCGCTGCGCCGACAGTACCGGGAGCGCGAGGGTGCTGACCCTCGCGTCCACCCCTTATTCTTCTGGCCTTTACCCCGCCTTGCCCGGCCCGGTGCCCGAGAACGCATCGCCGATCGAGCATGCCGCCGGGCCGAGGATGACCACGAACAGCGTGGGCAGGATGAACAGGATCAACGGCACGGTCATGATCGCGGGCAGGCGCGCGGCCTTTTCCTCGGCGCGCATCATACGTTCGTTGCGGAATTCGGCCGAGAGCACGCGTAGCGCAGAGGCCAGCGGGGTGCCGTAGCGTTCGGTCTGCACCATCGTCGTCACCACGCCCTTCACCGCGTCGAGGTTGACGCGATAGGCGAGGTTCTCGAACGCGGCGCGGCGTTCGGTGAGGAACGAGAGTTCGATCGAGGTCATCGAGAACTCGTCGCCCAGTTCCGGGTAGGCGCGGCCCAGTTCGCGTGAGACGCGCTCGAAGGCGGCGTCCACGGTCAGGCCCGCTTCGGCGCAGATGACGAGCAGGTCGAGCGCGTCGGGCAGGCCCTTGCGGATCGCGTCGGTGCGCTTGGACACGAGGTTCTGGATGTAGATGTCCGGGCCTTTGTATCCGGCTAACACCATCGCGGCGAAGGCCATGAACTTCTTGAAGTCCGACCACTGCGGAAAATAATCGATCCCGTAAATCACCAGCGCGGCGAAACCGCCCAGCACGATCGGCGCGACGAGGCGGGCGAGGACGACCGCGACGGCCCATTCCTTGTTGCGGATGCCGGCCTGCGCCAGCTTCTGCTGGATGGTCTTGATCTGGCTGTCCTGCAGCATCCGCGCCTTGCCGAGGAACGCACCCATCTTGTCGGTGGTGTCGTTGCGGCGGATCAGGCTCTGGCGCTTGCGGGCGGTGGTGATGATGCCCGCCTTGAGATGCTCGCGCCGGGCGTTCAGCGCCTTGACGCGCTTCTGCATCGGATCGCGGATGGTGATCGCGGTGTAGATCGCGAAGAGCACCGCGGCGGCCGCGACGATGGTGAGCAGTGTCCCGACGTAAGTGACGTCGAAGCCGAGGAGGGTGGGACCGGCGGGTTGTTCGAGCATGTGCTGGTCCTCAGATCTCGAAGCTGACCATCTTGGCCATGATGAAGGCACCGATGCCCATCCAGATGGCGCCGCCGATGCCAGCGACCATCAGGCGCTCGTCGATGAAGAACTGGCCGATGTACTGGGGGCTGATCCACCAGATCATGAAGAAGACGATGAACGGCAGCGAGCCGACGATGTAGGCCGAAGCCTTGGATTCCGAACTCATCGCACGGATCTTGAGCTTCATCTGCGCGCGCTTGCGCAGCACGTCCGACAGGTTCGCCAGCGTCTCCGCCAGGTTGCCGCCGGTCTCGCGCTGGATGGCGAGGGTGATGCAGAAGAAGTTGAATTCGGGCATGTTCAGGCGGTCGGCGGTTTCCTGGAGGGCATCCTCCATGGTCTTGCCGACTTTCATGCGGTCGGTGATCAGCTTGAATTCCTCGGCGACGGGGCCGGGGATTTCCTGCGAGACGATGGTGAGCGTCTCCGAGACCGGCAGGCCCGAGCGCAGGCCGCGCACGAGCAGGTCGATGGCGTCGGCGAACTTGACGGTGAAGGCGTTGGAGCGGCGCTTGATGAAGTGGCTGACGACCATGTGCGGCAACCCTGCGCCGATGAAGACGCCGAAGGCGAGGGCAAGGAACAGCGCGCCCGTCTTCATCAGGATCAGCAGCGTTATCACCGCGCCGAGGCCGATCGAGCCGTAGAGATACTGCTGCAAGGTCCAGGGCAGGCCCGAACGGTGCAGACGCAGCGCCAGCGCCTCCGCGCGCGAGGCGGAGCCGGCGATCTGGTGGATCCTCGGCTTGCGGGCGGCGACGGCGCGGCGCATCTGCGCCTCCAGCCGGTCGCTGGCGTTGTTCGAGTGGCGGAAGCGCACCGACTTCAGGCGCCGGGTCGATTCCTTCTTGGGGTTTGGCCCCGAAAGAAGCGCCCAGACGAGCAGCGCGAAGCCCGTGAGCCCCGTCGTCACCATGATGACCTGAAGGAAGTTCATATCCTGTCGAACCTTGCGAACATGCGCCTTACGAGGACGCGGGAGCCTTCTTCTTCGCCTTGGGCATCATTGCCTTGAGGTCGAACTTCCCGAGCAGCGAGGGCTTGGCGGCGGCGCCGTCGTCCTCGGCGATATCGGCGATGTCGCGGGCAAGGTCGCGCAGCACGGCGCCGGCCTTGGTGGCACGGTTGGCGTCGGCGAAGGTCTGACCCAGCTTTGCGGCCATCGATGCGGCCTTGAGGTCATAGGGGATCGAGACGTCGATCCTGGTCTCGATCGAGGCTTCGAAGTCGGCCTTGCTGATCTCCGCCATCGCCGTCTGCACTTTGTTGGCGACGATGATCACGCGGGTCTGCGGCGCATTGGCCTTGAACCACGAGAGCAGGCGGATGGTGTCGCGCGCCGACGCCAGCGTCATCTCCGTCACCAGCACTGCGACGCCGAGGTCGGCGACGAGCTGGGGGAAGTTGATCAGCATGTTGCGCGGCATGTCCACCACGGTCATCTCGAACGCGGCGCGGAATTCCTCCTCGAGCTGTACGAAGGCGGAGCCGTCGGTCAGCAGCGGTGCGTTGATCGGCGCTTCGGCCGAGAGGATCGCGAGATTGTCGTTCGCGCGGATCATCGCACGCTCGATGAACAGGCCGTCGATGCGGCTGGGGTTCTCGATCGCGTCGGTCAGGCCGCGGCCCGGCTCCAGATCGAGGCAAAGCGCGCCGGTGCCGAAGTGGATGTCGAGGTCGAGCAGCGCGGTCGGCAGCTTGTGGTCGGTGCTGAACAGCCACGCCAGCGACGTCGCCAGCGTCGATGCGCCGACACCCCCGCGCGTGCCGATCACGGCGGTCGAGATATGCCGCTTGCCCGCAGCGACGTCATGCGTGCGCGGGGTCGAGAATACCGACTGCGCCTGGGCCAGTGCGTCGCGCACGGCGGCGGACTGCAGGGGCTTGAGCAGGTAGTCGTGGATACCGCTGGCGATGAGGTCGCGGTAGAGGCGCACGTCGTTGACCTGGCCCACCGCGACGACGACCGTGCCCGGCTCGCAGACTTCGGCGAGGGCGTTGATGTCGCTCAGCGGGTCGCCGCTCTCCGAAAGATCGACGAGCAGGATGTTCGGGCTGGCCGAGATCGACAGCGACTGCACGGCATTGCGCAGGCCGCCCTTGTGGCACTTCTCCGGCTGCCAGCCCATCTCGATGGCGATGGGGCGCAGCACGTCCAGCGAGGCCTCGTCGCACAGGAATGCGGCGAACTGGTCGCGGCCGCCGGGGCCGCCCGTCTTCCAGGGAGCGTTCATGGCCATCAGTTGCCCTTGCTGCCGGTCGCGGAGACCGAGTTGCCCTTGCCGGTAGGCGCGGCGGCGCGATAGGCGTCGATCGCCTTGTTCGACGTCATTACCGTGGTCGATCCGGTGTCGGTCTGGCCGTGGATCAGGTCTTCCGGATTGGCGACCATCGCGGCGAGGTTCGAGTTCACCGAGCAACCGTAGTTGGTCGAAGTGGCGTTGCCCGGGTTGAAGTCGCTCTTGGCCGACCAGTCCGGGCAGCCCGGGACATAGGCCTTCGCGCGGCTGATCGTGACGCGGGTGGTGCCTGCGGGCACGGTGCCGCTCGGGGTGGTGGCTTCGTCGAGGACGAGGCCGTAGCGCTCCGCCACCGCCGCGATGGCGCTGCGGGTGGCGGTGCTCATGCCGGGATCGTCCACCGAGATCCGGTCGCCGTACTTGAGGCCCATCGCCTCGAACCAGCCTGCCAGGCGGCCTTGCTCGCCATAGGCGAGGCCCGCGCCGCTGCTGGTCACGTCGATGCGGTAGTCGGACTTTTCGACCACCGGCTGGTGGACCGAATAGACCGAGCGGTTGTCCGGCACGCCGCCGCAAGCGGCCAGCGAGAGGCCGAGGCCGAAGGCGATGGCGGTACGGGCGAGAGTAGCTTTGCGCATGGTGATCCCCTTTCTCGCTTAGAAGCTGAAGCCGGGCTTGGCGGAGTCGTCGGCGGCGGTGCGCTTGGTCTTTTTGTCCTTCGACGGGACAGGGGTAGCCGCGCCGATGCCCGGACCCGTGGCTCCGGACGGAGTCTTCGTCGCTTCCGGACGCTTGTCGCCGCCGGCACCGTCGCTATCCATGTTACCCAGGATGCGCTGCAGTTCGTTGGGCGACTTGAAGCCGTCGGTCGGCAGCGCGATCTGCGAGGGCGAATTCATCGGATTCACCAGATAGGGGGTGACGATGATGACCAGTTCGGTTTCGCCGCGCTTGTAGCTGGTGGAACGGAACAGCGAGCCGAGGATCGGCAGGTCGCCCGCGCCCGGCATCTTCTGGATGGAATTGGCGGTGTTGTTGCTCAACAGGCCGGCAATCATGAAGCTCTGGCCCGAGCCGAGTTCCACGGTCGTCTCGGTGCGGCGCACGGTCAGCGCCGGAATCGAGTAGCCGTTGAGCGTTACCGCGCCTTCGCTCGAAAGCTCCGAGACTTCCGGCCGCACGCGCATCGAAATGCGACCGTTGGCCAGCACAGTGGGCGTATAGCTGAGGCTGACGCCGTACTTCTTGTACTCGATCGAGGTCGAGCCGAGGCCCTGGCTCAGGGGAATCGGAAACTCGCCGCCGGCCAGGAAGTCGGCCGTCTCGCCCGAAAGGGTGGTGAGGTTGGGCTGTGCCAGCGTGCTGACCAGGCCGACCGTCTCGCCCGCATCGAGCGCGCCGAGCAGGTCGATGCCGAGCAGCTTTCCGCCAAGGCCGAGGGTGGTGCCGGTGGCGTTGGGCGTGATGGTGGAATAGTTGCTGCTGGCCTGCGTGGCGATGCCGATCGGCAATGCCGGGTTGTAGTTCGGGAACTTGCCCGAGCCCTGGCCGATCACGAACTTGGCGCCGGTAGTGGCATCGGCGCTGGTGATGTTGACGCTCATCGACTTGACCAGCGAGCGGCTGACTTCAGCGATGCGCACCTGCAGGTTGACCTGCAGCGGCGTGGCGATGCGCAGGCGGCTGATGACGTTGGCTTCCTTGCCCGCGTAAGCCGTGACGAGGCGTTCGGCCTCGGCGGCGTCTTCGGGGTTCTTGATCGTGCCGGTCAGCAGGAAGGTGCTGGAGCCCATCGTCGAGACGCCGATGTTGGCGTCCGGTATCGCGAGGCGCAGCATCGAATCGACGCTGTCGAGGTTCGATCCCACGCGCACCGTGCCCGACCACACCACCGCGCCCGCCGCATTGCTGGCGTAGACCGTGGTGGTGCCGCCGGCCTTGCCGAACACGTAGAACTGCTTCGACGACTTGACCTGCACGTCCGCGACCGCGTCGTTGGCGACGAAGACGTCGGCCATCGAACCGGGAACGTTGACGAGTTGGCCGCTGCCGATCGACAGGCTCACGTCCTGTGTCGGGTGGACGACCGAGGCCGTCTGCGCCTGCGCCGGAGCGGCGGTCATGGGGGCCAGCATGGTGGCGGCGATCAGTGCGGACTTGAGAAGACGCTGCTTCATCGAATTGCCCTCAAAGGGTGACGGACGGTGCGTGGACGCGGTCATCGTTACTTGCCCACCGGCTCGACGGTGGTGTCCTTGCCGCGGGTCACGCGGACCACGGGGCCGACATGGACCGGCGCTGCGGCCACCTGCGGCGCGGCGCCGACGGCGGGAGCGGGGGCCGGAGCGCCGCCGCCCTGTGCCGGGCGGCTCGAACGCTGGAAGCGCGAGACGTCGGCGCCGGTGACGTACGTGGTGGCGCCGTCCATCGGGCGGTTCATGGCCTGGCTCATGAACTTCTCTTCCTGCTCGCGGGTCGCACCCTCGGGCAACTTCACGTCGCCGCTGGCGAGAATACGGTCGAATTCACCCTGGTTGTCGGAGATCGCGCGCAGCGACAGGCTGAGCGTGCCGATGGTCTGCGCTACGGCGACCTTCTCGGCGATGCGCGGGGTCACTTCGAGGGTGACGGTGCGGAAGCCCTGCACGACCGTCTTGCCGTCCTCCACCGTGCTGGCGGTGGCCTGGTCCGTCGCGAGAACGCGCAGGTTGCGCAGGATCGTCTCGGCGGTGCGCAGCGAGTCGCCTTCGCCCTTCACGTCCTGCGTGAGGACGAGGTCGATGCGGTCGCCGGGGAATACGAAGCCGCCGACGCCGGTGTCGGCCGAGACCGAGATGGTGACGGCGCGCATGCCCGGTCCGAGTGCGGCGGCAAGGAACCCGCGATCGCCCGGCGCGACGAGCGCTCCTTGCGTCAGCGGCTGGCCGGCGGTGATCGGAAAGCGCACGACGGTGCCGAGCAGCTTGGTCATGTCGGCCTTGCCATCGACGTAATAGGCGTCCTGGACGAGGTTGTCCGGCCAGCTCTGGAAGGAGACCGAATCGGCGGTGATGATCGTGCCCACCGGCAGCGCGCGCTGGGCGACCAGCACCTTGGGGCCATTCTGGTCGGCGGCCGGAACGGCTCCGGCCTGCGGCGCGCCCCCGCCTGCGAACATCGTCCTCGCAGCAAATGCGGTGAAGGCTGCGACGAGCAGCGCAACCGCGAGCAGCACCACTTTCTTCCTGTCCATGGCTTGGAAAGCCCCTTAGCAAAATCCCCGAACTGTTCGGACTTATGAGGTAAATTGGTTAAGAACGGGTTCACCCCGTTACTTGCGTAAACCGCGTTAGCTTCAGCCTGCGATTCCGGCGGAATGCGCGGCGCTGAGCGTCTGCGAACCCATCACCCACAGCGATGCGGCGGCGATGGCGATGCCGTAGGGCACTTCGATTCGCGACTTCTGGCGGCGCATGATGTGGCGCATCCCGAAGAGGAACAGGCCCAGCACCACGATCGCGGCGAGGGGGATCGCCCAGAGGCCCGGCAAGACCCCGGCGATGGCCTCCATGGTGGCCCGTTCCACCACCGGGCGATGCGTGGCGACGGCGAAGACGATCGCGCCCGCGCACCACACCCAGGCGAAGGCGACGAGCCCGGCGAGGGCGTCGCGCACCATCTCCTTGCGCCCCGGCTGCATGTTGAACGCGGCCATCGCCAGCGAAGCGCCGCCGCCCAGCACCGCCATCAGCACGACCAGTTGCAGGAACGCGGCAGGCGAGAACCACAGCGCGAGCGCCGTCAGCAGCTTGACGTCGCCGCCGCCCATCTGGCCGATCGCGAAGAGCACGCAGGCCACCGCGAACGTCGCCGCCGCCAGCCCGATCTGGACGCCGATGTCGAAGGGGCCGAGCCCCATCGCCAGCCACCACAGCGGCGCGGCGACCGCGATGCCCAGGTTCAGCCAGTTGTCGATGTGCCGCGCGCGCAAGTCGGTGAACGCCGCGACGAGCAGCGCCGTTGCCAATGCGGCCAGCAGTGCGTAGGAAAATACAGCGCCCGTCATGCTTTTCATCCTATCGGATCGAGAGCGCTCTACCTCGGCAACCGCTACCAAATAGTAACCACGACATATCGATCACGAACCGGGGCTTCCCATCATAGTGACCTCCGCCGTCGAAAGTCTCGTCAAGTCCCCCGCGCGCCGGGCGATTCCCGCCGAAGCCCGCGAATCGCGCTGGGCCTTGCCCGATGGCCACCTGCTGCGCCGGATCGACTGGCAGGGCGGCAGGCGCGGCTCGATCCTGTTCATGCCCGGGCGCGGCGATGCTTACGAGAAATGGCTGGAAACCCTCGACGGCTGGCACCGCGAAGGCTGGAACGTCACTTCGGCCGACTGGCGCGGGCAGGCGGGTTCGGGCCGCCTCGGCCGCGATGCGGCGACGGGCCACGTGCCCGACTTCGCGCTTTGGGTGAAGGATTACGCCGCGCTCTATGCCGACTGGGCCGCCTCGACGCCGGGACCGCACATTGCCATTGCGCATTCGATGGGCGGGCAGATCGTGCTGCGCGCGGTAGCCGAAGGCGTCGTGCGGCCCGATGCGCTGGTGCTCTCCGCACCGATGCTGGGCATTCATCCGACGTGGATTCCGGCAGGCGTGCTGCACCGGGTCGCGCGCGGCATCGTGCGGCTCGGCGATCCGCGCCGCCCGGCATGGAAAGGCGGCGAGAAGCCCGGCGCCCAGCCGAAGGCCCGCAGCCTGCTGCTCACTCACGACGAGAGCCGCTACGACGACGAGGACTGGTGGCGCCGCAAGCGCCCCGTCATCGGCATGGGCGCGGCCAGCTGGGGCTGGATCGAGCGTGCGCTCGCCTCGATCCGCTCGCTGGAGCGGCCCGGCGTGCTGGAGGCGGTCGAGGTGCCGGTCTTGCTGCTCGGCACCAGTATCGACGGCCTCGTCTCCTGGCGCGCGATCCGCCGTGCCGCCGGACGCTTGCCGCATGGCGAACTCGTCGCCTTCGGGTCCGAGTGCCGCCACGAAATCCTGCGCGAAGTCGATCCGGTGCGCACTCTTGCGCTCGATGCCATCAGGGACTTTCTCGATCGCCGTGCCCCCGCTAGGGGCTGACCGCGATGGAAGCAGCGTTCGATATCGTCGTCGTCGGGGCCGGCATGGCCGGGGCATCTCTGGCCGCGGCCATCGGCACGCGCGCAAGGGTGCTCATGCTGGAGGCCGAGGAGCGCCCCGGCTACCACGCCACCGGCCGCTCCGCCGCGTTCTGGACCGAGAGTTACGGTGGCCCCGGCGTCCAGCCGCTGACCACCGCCTCCGGGCCGGCCCTGCGCGAACTCGGCGTCCTGACCCCGCGCGGCGCGCTGACGCTCGGCCGGGCCGGGCAGGAGCGTGACGTCGAACTCTTCGCCGAACGCTACCGCACGGCAGGGGTGGAAATGCACCTGCTGAGCTGTGCGGAGATCGTCGCCCGCGTGCCCGGCCTGTGCCCCGAATGGACTTGCGGTGCACTGGAGCCGAGCACGTGCGACATCGACGTGGCATCTCTTCATCAGCACTACCTTGCTGCGGCACGCCGCGCAGGTGTCGAGTTATGGTGCCGCGCCGGACTGACGGCGGCGCAGCGCAACGCCGATGGCTGGGCGCTGACGCTCGCGGACGGGCGGCAGGTGCAGGCGGGCGTGCTGGTGAACGCGGCCGGAGCCTGGGCGGACGGCGTGGCAAGGCTGGCGGGCATCTCCCCGCTCGGCATCGCGCCCTATCGCCGCACAATCGCGCAAGTCGCCGTCGCCGCCGATGTGCCTGACGACCTGCCGCTGGTCCTCGACGTGGCGGAGACGTTCTACTTCAAGCCCGAGAGCGGCCGCCTCTGGCTCAGCCCGCATGACGAGACGCCGAGTGCGCCGTGCGACGCCGCGCCCGAGGAGATCGACGTGGCTCTCGCGGTCGACCGCTTCGAACACGTTGTCGACTGGGCAGTCGAGCGGGTGGAGCATCGCTGGGCGGGCCTGCGCTCGTTCGCGCCGGACCGCCTGCCGGTCTACGGCTTCGCGCCGGACGAGCCTGCGTTCTTCTGGTTTGCCGGGCAGGGCGGGTTTGGCATCCAGACTGCGCCCGCCGCCGCCGATCTTGGCGCGCGGCTGCTGATGGGCGAGGCGCCGGGCGAGGTCGATCCGGCTCCGTTCGCGCCGGGTCGCTTCGGCTGAGTTCGACCTTCGCGGCGCTTGCGTCCATGCGCGCAAATTGCTCATCTGCGGCTGGGAAATGACACCCGCATGGAGAGTCGCAAATGGCCCATCGTTTCGAAATCCGGAAGAACAAGGCCGGAGAGTTCGTCGCCTACTTCTGCTACAACTCCGAGACCATGTTCTGGACCGAAGGCTATTCCAGCAAGGCCAGCGCGAAAAGCGCGATCGAATCGCTCAAGAAGAACGGTCCCGGCGCCGAAGTGGTCGATACGACCACCGACTGAGCATCATTCCGCGTTCGGGGCGTCCGGGGAGCCTTGCGGCACCTTGCGCCCCGGCGCGACGAAGTGCCAGGCGAGCAGCACCGGTTCCAGTACTGCCATGCCGACGAACACGCTCAGCAGGCGCTGCGCAGCGGGGCCGGCAGCGGCATGTTCGTAGCTGTCGGGCACCAGCACGACCAGCACTGCCAGCGTGAACTGCAGGCCAAGGTAAGTGACCTTGGGCAGACCGTTCTCGATATGACGGCCGATGATGATGCCGAGGCAGGTGCCGGCGATGAGCACCGGTGCGCTTCCTTGCGCCAGAAGCAGCACGACCAGTGCCAGCCCGCCGCCCGCGATACACCCGAGCGCGCGCTGGAACAGCCGCCGGGATACGGGGACGAAGCCGCTGGCGCCGATCCCGGCGACCGGCACGATCATCACCGCCATGATCGTCACTGCCGCCTGCGGCAGCTCGGGCAGGTCGAACAGCGCGTGGAGCAAAGGCAGCATCGCGATCGCAAGCCCCGCCTGCGAGGCATGGCGCGCCGCGTGAGGGTGCCAGCGCATCCGTTCCGGCGGGGCCTTGCGATCCATCCACCAGCGCTTGCCTGCCAGCGCGCCTGCCGTCAGGCTCACCAGCGTGCAGGCGACGGTGCCCGCGACGACTTCCAGCAGGCGCGTCTGGGCGAAGTGGATAGTGTCGAGGTCCGGCCGCTCGATCTTGTCGAACAGGATCATCTCGAAGGTCAGGCCAAACAGCAGCCAGGCGTAAGCGCGCCGCGCCGTCAACATCCCGTAGAGACCGATCGCGCCGACCAGTTCGGCTGCGATCATCGCCAAAGGCAGCGAGCGCGCGGCATAAGGCACCACCAGCAGTGCAAGGCCCGAGCCTATCGCCGTGCCGACGATCCGCATCACCCCGCGCACAAGCGTCTCCGCCACGTCGCTCTTGAGCAGGACGAAGGCGCTGAAAGCCGCCCATGACACCATCTCCGCGCCGATGGCACGGGCGATGACGATCGCCAGCAATACGGAGGCGACGCAGGCCCACTCGTCCGCCATACGCGGGCCGGGGGTGACGAGCGCGCGGATTTCGGTCTTCAGGATCGGGGGAAGAGAGAGCATCGCGGTGACCTTAGAAAACCCACCCCGCTGCGACTAGGCGATAAATCGCCAAATCTCGCGACCCTCCCGCAAGCGGGAGGGCAAGTTCATGTCTCCCCTCCCGCAAGCGGAATGGGCCGGGGATGGGCCTTCGCTTTGCGTTAAGCCGCCGCCTTCGCCGCGTCGCTCGCCAGCTTGTCCACGCGCTCGTTCTCGGCATGGCCGCTGTGGCCGCGCACCCATTGCCATTCGACCTTGTGGCGACCGGCGGCCTCGATCAGGTCGTGCCACAAGTCGGCATTGCGGACCGGCTGCTTGCTGGCGTTGATCCAGCCCTTCTTCTTCCAGCCGTGGACCCACTTGGTGATCCCGTCGATGACGTACTTGCTGTCGGTGAAGAGGGTGACGTCGCAAGGCTCGATCAGGGCGCTCAGGCCCTTGATCGCGGCCGTCATCTCCATGCGGTTGTTGGTGGTGTCGGGCTCGCCGCCCGACATCTCCTTCTCGTGCGGACCCATGCGCAGCAGAACGCCCCAGCCGCCGGGGCCGGGATTGCCCTTGCAGGCGCCGTCGGTGAAGATCTCGACCTGCTTCATGCGAATACTCCCGCATTTTCCGGGTTCGCGTAGAAATCCAGACGCCGGGCGAAGGCCATCGGGTCCTTGGGCGTCACGAGCGCATCGGCAGGCGTATTGAGCCAGTCGTAGGCCCGTGTCGCCAGGAAACGCATCGCTGCTCCCCGCGCGAGCAAGGGCAGCGCCGCGCACTCGGCCTCGCTGAGCGGGCGCACCGCGGCATAGCCCTCGAGCAGAGCGCGGGAGAGCGCCGGGTCGAACCGGGCGCCGTCGGAACTGAAGCACCATGCCGCATGTGTCACGGCAACGTCGTAAGCGAACAGGTCGGTGCAGGCGAAGTAGAAGTCGATGAGTCCTGTAACCTTGTCGCCGAGCATCAGGACGTTGTCGGGAAACAGGTCGGCATGGATCACGCCGCGCGGCAGATCGGCGGGCCACTCGGCGGCCAGCAGCGCCAGTTCGCGCTCGACGATTCGGCCAAGTTCAGGGTGGATCGATTCGAGCGCCTCGCGCCCGCAATCCTTGAGCAGTTGCTGCCAGGCCGGGAGCGCCAGCGAGTTCTCGCGCGATGCGGGGAAGTCAGCCGCCGCCAGATGGATCTGCGCGAGCGCTCCGCCGACCGCACGGGCTTGCTCGGGCGTTGGCTCGGAGACTGAGACGCCGGGCAGGAACTCGATCAGCGCGAGCGCCTTGTCGCCCTCGGGCGTGCGGTGCAGGCGGTGGCTGGCGCCCTCGCAGTCGTGCATGGTGCGGGCGACGGGCGCGCCGTGCGCGGCGAGGTGATCGAGCAGATCGAGGAAGAACGGCAGGTCCGCGATCTCGGTGCGGCTCTCGAACATCGTCAGGATGAAGCGGCGCGCGGTTCCGGCTTGCTCGGTCTCGATCAGCCAGTTGCTGTTGGAGACGCCCTCAGCGATGCCCTTGGCGGACGTCAGCGTGCCGACGTCGAACGCGGCGATGATCCCGGCCATCTCTTCGGCGCCGAGCCTTGTGTAGACTGCCATGGTTCAGCGGGCCAGCTGGCGGGGGAGCTTGAAGGTCATGTGCTCGCGTTCGGTCACGATTTCCTCGGCCGCGACGGTGCGCAGCTCCTTGATGCGGGCGATCACTTCGTTGACCAGTTCCTCGGGAGCGGAAGCCCCTGCGGTGAGGCCGACGGTGGCGATGCCTTCCAGCCATGCCGGATCGATCTCGGTCGCGCGCTGGATCATGTGCGCAGGCGTGCCGCAACGCTCGGCGACTTCGACGAGGCGCAGCGAGTTGCTGCTCTTGGGCGAGCCGATCACGATCACCAGTTCGCACTGCGGCGCGATCTGCTTGACCGCCGCCTGCCGGTTGGAGGTGGCGTAGCAGATGTCCTCGGCCTTGGGCGCGACGACCTGCGGGAAGCGGGCCTCGATCGCCTTGATGATGGCGTGGGTGTCATCCACCGACAGCGTCGTCTGCGAGAGGTAGGAAAGCTCGGTGCCGGGCGCGAATTCCAGCGCGGCCACGTCCTCGACGGTCTCCACCAGCGTCATGTTGCCTTCGGGGACCTGGCCGAAAGTGCCGATGACCTCGGGGTGCCCGGCGTGGCCGATGAACAGGATGTGGCGCCCGGCCTCGATCTGGCGCTCGGCCTGACGGTGGACCTTGCTGACCAGCGGGCAGGTGGCGTCGAGCCATTCCAGCCCGCGCGCACTGGCGGCTGCCGGGACCGACTTGGGCACGCCGTGAGCGCTGAAGATCACCGGCACGCCGTCCGGGACTTCGTCCAGTTCCTCGACGAAAACGGCGCCCTTGGCCTTCAGGCTGTCGACCACGAACTTGTTATGGACGATCTCGTGGCGCACGTAGACGGGCGCGCCGTAAAGCTCGATCGCACGTTCGACGATCTCGATGGCGCGGTCCACCCCGGCGCAGAAGCCGCGCGGGGCGGCGATCAGGAGGCGGATCGGGCTATCGGCGGCACTCGCCGTCGTGGACTGAAAGGGCGCGTTCATGTTCGTCCCCCTAGCGCTTTGCCGCGCGCCTCGCTAGGGCAAGCGCACGCCATTCGAGGAAGTTCACGATGAATGCACGCCGCCTGACCGCTACTGTCCTGTGCTCCGCCGCCGCGATGACCGCGCTGAGCGGGTGCAAGACCAAGGGCGAGATCGTGGTCGATCAGGGCGTCGGCATCACCGCCGTGCGCTCGAAGTGCCCGGCGGTCGGCATTCCCGACTACACCGGCGACATCACCACCTTCCGTGGACCGGCAAAGACTGCCGACGCGATCGACGTCACTGCCTCGATGACCCAGGTGCGTGCGCAGTGCGACGAAGCCGTGGGCGAGAAGGTGACTTCGACGGTGACGTTCCAGGTGCTCGGCCGCCGCAGCGACACGGCCGGGGCGCGTCAGGTGACGCTGCCGTTCTTCGTGAGCGTGCTGCAGGGCGGCACTTCCGTGATCTCCAAGCGCGTGGGCAACGTGACGCTCAGCTTCGCGGACGGGCAGGCCCGTGCGCAGGCGAACGTGAGCACCAACGCCTTCATCGATCGCGCCGCCGCGACGCTGCCCGACGAGATTCGCGACCGCATCACCCGCAAGCGCAAGGCCGGCGACACCGACGCTGCCGTCGATCCGCTGTCCGAGCCCGAGGTCAAGGCTGCGGTCGCCCGCGCTTCGTTCGAGGTGCTGGTCGGCTTCCAGCTCGACGAAGGCCAGCTGGCTTACAACGCCACGCGTTGAGGGTGTGGCTGGGGCGTGTGAGCCTCGCCTTCTTCCGCGTGATGCTTCCGATTGAAAGTTTGCCGTCATCCCCGCGAAGGCGGGGACCCAACTGACGCCCGTTCGACAGGCACCATCAGGAGATGGGTTCCCGCTTTCGCGGGAATGACGACGATATAATCGAAGCTGGGGTCAGAACCCCGACCGCGCCGTTTCTATCGCTGTTCGAGCGGCCGCAGCCATGCGCTTGCGGTCGGCGCGATCCTCGGGCGAGAGCGGCGGCAGGAAGTGAAGCGTCAGGTCCACCGGCCGCCAGCGCGCCAGAATGGCGAGAGCATTATCGAGCCCCGGTTCCTCGCCCACCCAGGCTACCGTGCGGGTTTCCGCACCGTAGTCGAGCCACACCGGCTGCACCGGAATATCCGAATCGCCCTCGATCGCGGAAAGCAGCGAGGACTTGAATGCCAGCGTGCCGGTTCCGTCCGAAGTCGTGCCTTCGGGGAAGATCGTCAGCGCGCCGGTATCGCTCAGCGCGGCGCGAACCTGCTCGATTTGAGCGGAGACGCTGCGGCGTTCGTGCCGGGCGACGAAGACGGTGTCGTTCATTTCGCACAGCCAGCGCAGCGGGCCGATCTGCGCGAGGCCGTCATGCGCGACGAAGGCGCTGCCGGTGCGCCCGGCGAGGGCGAGGATATCCAGCCAGCTGACGTGATTGGCGAGGAAGAAGGTGCGCCGGGCCGGGCGGGCGCCGCGAACCTGCACGCGAAGGCCCGCGATGGCGCCGACACCGCGCAGGAACCGGCGCGGGACCGGGTTGCGCGCGGTGAACGGTGCGAAAATGTAATAAAGCGCCACGCTCGCCACCAGCAATGCCAGCATGGCGGCAAGGCGCAGCGCGATCAGCGGCCAGCCCCAGGCCGCGATACGGCGGTCGGCGAGGGGCATGGTCGTGGTCATAGTATCGCTTAGCGGCGCGGAGTGGTCTCGCCGTCCTCGCGGTCGAGGCGGACGCCATAGAGTTCCATGCGATGGTCGACGAGGCGGTAGCCCAGGCGCTCGGCGATCTGGCGCTGCAGGGCTTCCAGTTCGGGATCGACGAATTCGATGACCTGGCCGCTCTCGACGTCGATCATGTGATCGTGGTGCGCCTCGGGCGCGGCTTCATAGCGGGCGCGGCCGTCGCCGAAGTCGTGGCGATCGAGGATGCCTGCCTCTTCGAACAGGCGCACCGTGCGGTAGACCGTGGCGATCGAGATGCCGGGGTCGATCGCGGTCGCACGTTCGTGCAGCTTTTCGACGTCGGGGTGGTCGGTGCTTTCCGATAGGACCTTGGCGATCACGCGACGCTGTTCGGTGATGCGCAGGCCACGCTCGGCGCAGAGGGCTTCGATGTCGATGGGTTGGTTCACGGTGGACCTGTAAGTAAAGAAGAAGGCGCACCGCCTAGATAAGGCGATGCGCCTGCAATCACAACCGAGTTGGACGGTCGGTTACCGGACCCTGGCAATCGATCGCACCCTTTGTCCCCGGAAAATCGAATTTCCGTAACGTGAGTGCGGGTGCGTCGGAGGTCAGGCCTCGGGCGACCGCCCAAGAAGGATCAGGCTGCGGCGGTCTTGGGCTTGCGACCGCGGCGCGCGTTCGACTTGCGGCCCAGGCCGATCTTCTTCGCCAGTTCGCGGCGCTTCTCGGCATAGTTGGGGGCGACCATCGGGTAATCGGCGGGCAGGTTCCAGCGCGCGCGGTAGTCTTCCGGGGTCATGTTGTAGTGCGTCATGAGGTGGCGCTTGAGCATCTTGAGCTTCTTGCCGTCCTCAAGGCACACGATGTAGTCGGGCTTGACCGAGGCGCGGATAGAAACGGCAGGCTCGGGCTTCTCTTCCTCGACCACAGGGGCGCCGCCGAGGCCGGCGAGGGCACCGTAGACGTTGGTGATGAGAGTGGGAAGATCTTCGACCGAGACGCTGTTGTTGCTGACGTGCGCGGCGACGATGTCCGACGCGAGCGTGATCAGCGTCTCGTTCAGGTCGGTCTGGATGGTTTCCATTTCTACTACGTCCTTTGGTGCGACCAAGTTATTCAGGCAGCAAACCTTTGCAGGTCTGCCTGTGCGACGCAATGAACGATTTTCACGACGAGTGCAAGTTCGATTCAAAGTTGCACGTGACTTGCATTAATCGATTCATGAATGAAAAGGGCCACTTCGACCCTATTTCAACCGATGTCGCAGGCAAATGTAACAGCGTCGAGCCGCTGACCGCTTGGAGTGCGATAGTATTCGCGTCTTTCGCCAATCGGGTAAAAGCCGAAATTTCTGTAAAGTGTTTCGGCAGGATTACCTCTTCTCATTTCGAGAAGCAGCCGATGCGCGCCGCGACTGATAGCACCGATGCGAAGGTTTTGGAGAAGTGCGCGCCCAAGTCCTTGTCCGCGACTTTCGGGGGTTACCGCAAGGAGCAGAAGTTCTTCTTCTTCAAATCCGGTGCGCGACAAGAAAAAACCCGCGGCCGATTCGGTCTCGTCCGGTGTGTGACCTTGCGCACACAAGACTTCGTAATGGCAGTTCCCGAACTTCAGCGCGTCCTCGACTTGGCGCCGATTCCACGCTTCGCCGTAGACCGGGTCGAACGATGCGGTCATGACCGCCATGATCCGGTCGATATCGTCGATCATGCCGCCCCCGCAGGCAACTTGGCATCGGGGCCGCGTCCGTAGAGCGGATGAGTCTCCGTCAGCAGCGCCGTCTCGGGCAGGAGCAGAAAAGCGCGCGCGTCGGGAAGCAGGGGCAATGCCCGCCCGGAGCCTCGCGCCGCGATCAGTGCCTGCGCCTGGCTGCCGACGACGAGTTCTTCGGTCACCGAAGCGGCGGCGGCATCGGGGCGCAGCGAGGCGAGGGCGTGTGTGCCGGTGCCGTCGGCGGCGAAGCCCTCGACGAACCATTCGCCGTGCCCGCCCGAGGTGGCGACGGCAAGCGGCCGGTTCCCTTCGCTGCCGCGGGCCATGGCTGCGATGAGGGCCAGTGTGGGATAGCCGACCGTGTGCGCTCCCCAAGCCAGCGCCAGCGCGCGAGCGGCGGCGAGGCCGACGCGTACGCCGGTGAAGCTGCCGGGGCCGAGCGCGACGGCGATGCGGTTCGCGCGGCCCTTGCCGGGCAAGGCGGCGATCATCGGCACCAACGCTTCGGCATGGCCGCGCCCAAGCAGGCGATATTCACCCGCGACGAGGGTATCGCCCGAGAAGAGCGCGACCGAACAGGCGTCGGTCGCGCTGTCGATCACCAGGGTGGAGGCGGCCGTCACGCGAATATCCCGCGCCGCGTCGTCATCGCGCCGTTCAGGCCGCGCGGACTTCGCTGACTTCGGGGACGTAATGCTTGAGCAGGCTTTCGATGCCATGCTTGAGCGTCGCCGATGAGGACGGACAGCCCGAGCAGGCGCCCTGCATCGAGAGGTAGACGACGCCTTCGCGGAAACCGCGGTAAATGATGTCGCCGCCATCGTTGGCGACGGCCGGGCGCACGCGGCTTTCGATCAGGTCCTTGATCTGGGCGACGATGTCGGCGTCGGCCGGGTCGTCGCCATAATCCTCGTCCTCGGCCGGCACCGAGAAACCGCTGGCGTCGCCGCCGGTGAACAGAGGGGCTTCCGAAACGAAATGGTCGAGCAGGATCGCGACCACCTGCGGGCGCAGCGAGGGCCACTCGACGCCGGGCGCCGCCGTAACCGCGATGAAGCTGCCGCCGAAGAACACGCTGACCACGTCACCGAGGTCGAACAGCGCCTGTGCCAGCGGCGAGGTTTCCGCATCCTCGGGCGAAAGGAATTCGCGCGTGCCCGAAGTCATGACCTGCCGGCCGGGCAGGAACTTGAGCGTCGAGGGATTGGGCGTTGCTTCGGTTTCGATGAACATGATGATTGCGATTTAGGTGAAGTGTCGGAAGGGTCAAGGGCACAAGGGCCATGAAAGCGGCGAAACGAGCGCCGAAATGACGGCGCTATTCACTGGCCCTTAAGGAGAGGCCTCCCTATACCTTGCGTAATGACGACCTCCCCGCGCGCCGCTCGCTCGCTCGCCTGCCTGCTTCTCCTTGCCCAGGCTCCGATTCCGCTCCTGCTGGTGCCGGAGGCGCAGGCGCAAACCGCGCAGCCTCAGTCGGTGCCCGATACTGCGCCGATCGTGGCCCCCTCGGTCGGCCAGGCCGATCCGTGGCTCTATCGCGGCAGCGACATTCCGCATGATCCGGAATGGCACTTCGGCGAACTGCCCAATGGCATCAAGTATGCGGTGCGCAAGAACGGGGTGCCGCCGGGCCAGGTCTCGATCCGCATCCGCGTCGATGCCGGTTCGCTCTACGAGACCGATGGCGAGCGCGGCTATGCGCATTTGCTGGAGCACATGCTGTTCCGCCAGTCGAAGTACATCCCCGAGGGCACCGCGATCGCCGCGTTCCAGCGCCTCGGGGCGACTTTCGGCAGCGATACCAATGCGGTGACTTCCACCACGCAGACCGTGTTCAAGCTCGACCTGCCCAATGCCACGCCGACTTCGCTGGACGAGACGTTCAAGCTGATGAGCGGCATGGTCACCGCGCCGACGCTCTCGGCCTCGAACCTCAAGCAGGACCTGCCGATCGTGCTGTCGGAAATGCGTGAGCGGGGCGGTGCCTCCAAGCGTGTGTCCGACGCGATGCAGAAGGTGCTCTATGCCGGGCAGCCGCTGGCCAACCGGGAGCCGATCGGCACGCTCGAATCGCTGACTTCGGCGACGCCGCAAAGTGTGCGGGCGTTCTATTCGCGCTGGTATCGCCCGGACAACGTGGCGGTGATCGTCGCCGGTGACGTCGATCCTGCGATGCTGGAAAGCTACGTCAAGAAGTGGTTCACCGACTGGAAGGTGCCCGGTCCCAAGGCTGTGGCCCCCAGCTTCGGCGATCCCGAGGCACCTGCGGGCGCCGATCCGAAGAACCCGGTGGGCGAGACTCGCGTGCTGGTCGAACCCGACCTGCCGCCCTCGCTGATGTACGCGGTGCTGCGCCCGTGGCGGCAGGTTATCGACAACATTCCCTACAACCAGGGCCTGATGACCGATGCGCTGGCTCAGGCGATCATCAATCGCCGCCTTGAATCCAAGGCGCGGGCAGGGGGCAGCTTCCTGTCGGCCTCGGTCAATCAGGACGATGTCGCGCGCTCGGCGGACGCGACGTTCGTGTCGGTGACGCCGCTGGGTGATGACTGGCAGGCCAGCCTTCGCGACGTGCGCGCGGTGATCGCCGATGCACTCACCCGCGCGCCGACGCAGGCGGAGATCGACCGCGAGGCGGCCGAGATGGAAGTCGCTTTCCAGGTCCCGGTCGAGCAGCAGCGTATCCTGCCCGGCAGCAAGATCGCCGACGACCTCGTCAACGCGCTCGACATCCGCGAGACGGTGGCCGCGCCGCAGGACGTGCTGGACATCTTCCGCAAGTCGAAGCCGTTGTTCACCCCGCAGGCAGTACTGGAGCACACTCGCAAGCTGTTCACCGGCAACGTCACCCGCGCCCTGTTCACCGTGCAGAAGGACGGCGCCGCGACCGACAAGGCGCTGCAGCTTGCGCTCGCCGAGCCGGTCAAGGCCGACGCCAGCGTGCGCGCGGCACTCAAGCCGATTTCGTTCGAGAAGCTGCCCGCGATCGGTGCGGCTAAGAAGGCGGTCAGCGACGTGCCGACCGGCCTCCTCGAAATCGAGGAACTGACTTTTGCCAACGGCGTGAAGGCGATGCTGTGGCCGGTGGTCGAGGAGCCGGGCCGCGTCATGGTCAAGGCGCGCTTTGGCGGCGGCTACCGCTCGATCGACCCGAAGGATGCGGCCTACATCACGCTGGGCAATTATGCGCTCGTCGGTTCGGGCCTTGCGACGCTGGGTCAGGACGACCTCGACCGCATTTCCACGGGGCGCAAGATGGGCTTCGACTTCGAGGTGCAGGACGCCTCGTTCCAGCTCTCCGCAGAGACGCGTCCGTCCGACCTTGCCGACCAGCTTTATCTCTTCGCGGCCAAGCTGGACCTGCCCAAGTGGGACGTCGCGCCCTTCACTCGCGCCAAGGCCGCGGCGGCGATCCAGTACGCCACGTTCAACACCTCGCCGCAGGGCGTGCTGAACCGCGACCTGCAGTTCTACCAGCGCGGTCAGGACAAGCGCTTCGCCACTCCGACGCCCGACCAGATCGAGGCGACGACGGCGGACGGCTTCAAGCGCGTCTGGAGCAAGGCGCTCAAGGAAGGCCCCGTCGAAGTCCAGATCTTCGGCGACTTCGACAAGGCCGCCGCCATCGCCGCACTGGAGAAGACCTTCGGCGCGCTCAAGTCGCGCCAGCCCGCGCCGGTCAGCGCGGTGCAGGCGAAGATCGATGTGCCGCAGCCGTCGGACAAGCCGATCGAGCTGATCCACCACGGCGATCCGGATCAGGCGGCGGCAGTGGTTTCGTGGCCGACCGGCGGCGGTGTCATGGGCATCCGCGAATCGCGCCAGCTGGAAATCCTCACGCAGCTGTTCACCAACCGCCTGATGAACGCGGTGCGTGAGAAGCTGGGCGTGTCATATGCGCCTTACGTCTATTCGCAGTGGCCGGTGGACCTTGCCGCGGGCGGCTCGATCACGGCGGTGGCGCAGGTCGATCCCAAGGCGGTGCCGGTGTTCTTCCAGACCGCCGACGAGATCGCGCAGGACCTCATCGCCAACCCTCCCACGGCGGACGAACTGGCGCTCGTCACTGAGCCGCTGCGCCAGCAGGTGACCCGTGCGGCGTCGAGTACCTCGTTCTTCATGAGCCAGCTCGAAGGCGCGACGACCGATCCCACCCGCATCGGCACCGTCCGCTCGGTGCTGAGCGACTATACGGTGACCACCCCGCAGGCGATGCAGGCGCTGGCGGCGCGGTATCTCGGCCGCGACCATTCGTGGCGGCTTGAGGTCATGCCCGAGGGCAAGGAAGGCGGCGTGGCGGGGAAGTAAGTAGAAGCCCACCCCCAAGCCCCTCCCGCAAGCGGGAGGGGAGCAGAACGTATCGCCCTCCCGCTTGCGGGAGGGCCGCGAGACTTGGCGAGACTTGGCGATTTGTCGCCTAGTCACAGCGGGGTGGGCCTTTCTCATACCCATCACGCAACCGATCACCATGATCGCCAAACCCGGCTTTGCAAAAATTGCCGACAAGCGCTAAAGGCCGCGCCTTGCTTGCGCTGCCCGGGAGGACCTGCAGCGCTTGGAAAAGCCCACACAATCAGGTGACGGGCCAGAGGAGTACGATACAGTGGCTACCAACTGGACACCGGAGAGCTGGAAGACGCAAGAGGCGCGCCACCTCCCGGTTTATGGCGATCAGGCGAAACTCAGCGAGGTCGAGGCCACGCTTGCGAAGTTTCCGCCGCTCGTCTTTGCCGGTGAAGCCCGTGCTCTGAAGGCCGACCTTGCCGAAGTCGCCGCCGGTCGCGGTTTCCTGCTCCAGGGCGGTGACTGCGCCGAGAGCTTCGCCGAATTCAGCGCCGACAACATCCGCGACAGCTTCCGCGTGCTGCTGCAGATGGCGGTGGTGCTGACCTTCGCCAGCAAGCAGCCGGTGGTGAAGCTGGGCCGCATGGCTGGCCAGTTCGCCAAGCCGCGCTCGGCCCCGACCGAGATGGTCGGCGGCGTCGAGATGCCCAGCTACTTCGGCGACATCATCAACGGCATCGAAGGCAACGCCGAGGCGCGCCGCAACGATCCCGAGCGCATGCTGCGCGCCTATGGTCAGTCGTCCTCGACGCTGAACCTGCTGCGCGCCTTCGCGCACGGCGGCTATGCCAACTTGCGCCAGGTCCACCAGTGGACGCTCGACCACATCGGCCGCAGCCCCTGGGGCGAGAAGTTCTCGCAGATGGCCGATCGCATCGGTGAAGCGCTCGACTTCATGGCGGCTTGCGGTGTCGAACCCAGCTCGGTTCCGCAGCTTCAGGGCACCGACTTCTACACCAGCCACGAAGCGCTGCTGCTCCCTTACGAGCAGGCGCTGACCCGCCGCGATTCGCTGACCGGCGACTGGTACGACTGCTCGGCGCACATGCTGTGGATCGGCGACCGCACCCGCTTCGAGGGCTCGGCGCACGTCGAATACCTGCGCGGCGTCGGTAACCCGATCGGCATGAAGTGCGGTCCGTCGCTTGAGCCGGACGCGCTGCTGCGGATGCTCGACACGCTGAACCCGGGCCGCGAGCCGGGCCGCATGACGCTCATCAGCCGCTACGGCCACGACAAGGTCGAAGCCGGCCTGCCCAAGCTGGTGCGCGCCGTGAAGCGCGAAGGTCATCCGGTGGTGTGGTCGTGCGACCCGATGCACGGCAACGTCATCAAGTCGGACAGCGGCTTCAAGACCCGTCCGTTCGACCGCATCCTCGCCGAAGTGCGCGGCTTCTTCGCGGTCCACCGCGCGGAAGGCACGCATGCAGGCGGAATCCATATCGAGATGACCGGGCAGGACGTGACCGAGTGCACCGGCGGCGCCATCGCCATCACCGACGAGGCGCTGAAGGACCGCTACCACACGCACTGCGATCCGCGTCTGAACGGTGCGCAGTCGATCGAACTGGCGTTCGAGATGGCGGACCTGCTGAACCTTGAGGCTACTCAGGGGCAGAAGCAGGCGGCTTGAAGTTGAAGGGGAAGGCAGGGGTTTACCACCCCTGCACCCCGTGAAATGGCTTCGGTGTGCACGCAGTCGCCGCAGTTCTAAATCGCGCCGCAGGCTTTTAGGTCTTCCGGCTTACCGTCCGGCATGACGATGCGGCGCGCGTAATCTCGACGAAATACGGGGTGCAGGGGTGGTAAACCCCTGCGTCTCTCTTCCCGTCTTGACCCCAGGAAATGCACGGTCCACCCATGCGACCATGACAAAGCATTTCCGCCCCCTCGGCTATACTGCCGCCGCCGTCGCGGCCCTCGCTCTTGCCTCGTCGCTTTCCGCGCAGGCGCCCACCGACACCATGATGAACGAGCAGGTGAAGTCCTACGACTGGGTTCGCCCTCAGGCGGACTACGTGCGCAAGACGGTGATGATCCCGATGCGTGACGGGACCAAGCTGTTCACCGTCATCATCTATCGCAAGGGCACTCAGGACGGCCCGATCCTGCTCAGCCGCACGCCGTACAATGCGGACAAGATGAGCAGCCGCAACCGCAGCCAGAAGATCGAGGAAATCCTGCCCGTCGCCGACGCCGAATTCGTCAACGACGGCTACATCCGCGTCTATCAGGACGTGCGCGGGCTGGACGGGTCGGAGGGCGACTACGTCATGAACCGCCCGTTGCGCGGGCCGCTCAACAAGACCAAGGTGGACCACGCCACCGACGCCTACGACACGATCGACTGGCTGGTGAAGAACGTGAAGGAAAGCAACGGCAAGGTCGGCATTACCGGCTCGTCGTACCTTGGCTTCACCTCGCTGATGGCGCTGATCGATCCGCACCCGGCGCTCAAGGCTGCGGTGCCGCAGAGCCCGATGGTCGATGGCTGGATGGGCGACGACTGGTTCCACAACGGCGCCTTCCGCATGTTCGGCTTCGATTACGACCTCGGCCAGACGGTGAAGAAGGGCGGCGGCGACGTTCCGCGCGGCGGCGGTGACGACTACACCGCCTACCTCGAGGGCGGTTCGGCGATGGATTATGCCAAGGCATATGGCCTGCTCGACCTGCCGGTGGTGCGCAAGGTGCTGGAGCACCCGAGCTACGACGCATGGTGGCAGGGGCAGGCGGTCGACAAGCTGCTCGGCGCGCGCAAGCTGACGGTGCCGACGATGCTGGTGGTCGGCCAGTGGGACCAGGAGGACAGCTACGGCGCCCCGGCGGTCTATCAGGCGCTGAAGGCGGGCGGCAACGACAACGTCAGCCTCGTCATCGGTCCGTGGCGTCATTCTCAGGTGAACTACGAAGCACGCGAACTCGGCCCGCTCAAGTGGGAGGGCGACACCGGCCTGCAGTTCCGCACGCAGTACATGAAGCCGTTCTTCGACTGTCACCTCAAGACGAACGCGCCTGCCTGCGATACGCCGCCGGTGCTGACGTACGCCACGGGCGAAAACAAGTGGGAGGTGTCGCAGGCATGGCCGGCGGGTGCCTATACGCCGCTCTACCTCGGCGCGAATTCCTCACTGTCGTGGAGCAAGGGCGCGGCCGGGACCGACAGCTACGTCTCCGACCCCGCGAAGCCCGTGCCGATGCTGCCGCGCCCCGTCCACATGAAGGGTGATGAGTGGAAGACCTGGCTGGTGCAGGACCAGCGCTTCGCTGACGGCCGTACCGACGTGCTGAGCTACCAGACCGGCGTGCTCGACAAGCCGGTCCACATCAAGGGCGCGCCCAAGGTGGACTTGCGCGCGGCGACGTCCGGGCAGGACAGCGACTATGTCGTCAAGCTGATCGACGTCTACCCTCAGGAGAACACCGCCGATCCGAAGATGGCGGGCTACCAACTGGGCATCGGCATCGAGATATTCCGCGGCCGCTACGTCGGTGGTTTCGACAAGCCGCAGGCGCTGGAGCCGGGCAAGGTCTACGACTTCAAGTGGGCGCTGCCCAACGTCGATCATGTGTTCCTGCCGGGCCACAAGATCATGGTGCAGGTGCAGTCCAGCCTGTTCCCGCTCTACGATCGCAACCCGCAGAGCTGGGTGCCCTCGATCATGGACGCCAAGCCCAAGGACTACGTGAAGGCGACCGAGACGGTGCACTTCGGCGGCGATCAGGCCAGCGCGGTGTGGCTGCCGGTGGCTCAGGACTGATCTGAAAGGGACACCTCCTGCCAGCGGGAGGTGTCTCTCCAATTCAAAATTACGTTGTCACCCCCGCGAAGGCGGGGGCCCAGCTGATGACCGTGCAACATGCGATGTCATCAGTTGGGTTCCCGCCTTCTCGGGAATGACGAGGTAGGAAGACGACGGACCGGCCGGGCGCACCGCGCGCCCTCAATTCTCCCCGAACAGCTCCCGCTGCGAGGCTTCGATTTCCTCGAAGTAGCGCCGCCTCGCATGCCGTTCGGTCACCACGCCGACGACGTTGCCGACGCCGTCCACCACCGCCAGTTCGTCCGCCACGGCAAGGTCGAAGGCTTTCAGCATCGCCCGGATGTCCGTGACCGGCGATAGGGTGTTCGCCTGCAGCGTCGCCAGCGTGCCCACTTGTGTATCGGGCGCCAGTTCGGGATTGTACGCCGAAGCCGTCGCCACGATCCCGGCGTAGTGCCCCTCGTCATCGAGCAGGATCGCCTTGCTCGTCGAACCCAGCGGCACTTGCGCGCGGAAGTCCGCGACCGAGAGGCTGGCCGCTGCGCTCTTCCAGTCCTTGCGCATGATGCGCCCGGCCGTCAGCGCCAGCATCCAGCCGATATCGCGCGGGGACCGGATGATCGAGCCGCGCACGTGCAGGCGCCAGGTGGAGAACGAATAGCCGAAGGTCTCGCGGGTCAGCGCGCTCGACACCAGCGAGGCGGTCAGCACAACGCCCATCAGCGCGAAGTCGTGGGTGGTCTCCAGCATCAGCATGGCGAGCGTCATCGGGCCGCCTACCACCGACACCGCGAGCGCGGACATGCCGACCAGCGCTGCGTCGTTGATGTCGAGCGCGATACCCGCCATCGATGCCAGCGCGGCGAAGATCAGCCCGACCAGCGAGCCGATGAACAGCGAGGCGAAGAACAGGCCGCCGCGAAATCCGAAGGCGATCGAGATCGCGGAGGCCAGCACCTTGAGCACCAGCACGGTGACGAGAAACTGGAGCGCCGGTTGCATCGCGATGTTGAGGTGCATCGCTCCGTGCCCGGCGGAAAGCGTCTGCGGTGTCACCATGGCGAGCGGCATCAGCAGGAATCCGCCGATCACCGGCTTCCAGCGTGCGATGCGACCGCTTACGCCCTGCATCTTCTGCTCCGCGAAGGTGACGAGACGCATCATCGCGATGCCCACCAGCGCGCAGGCGAGGCCCAGGATGGTGTAGATGAAGTAGTCGCCGGTAGTCAGTGTCCGGTCGGCGGCGGTGGCGATGAGGTAGGGCTCCACCCTCAGCGCCCGCGTCACGAAGGCGGCGCCCAGCGCGGCAGCCACGACCGGGGCGATCGCGGCGGGCGTATACGTTCCGATGACGATCTCGAAGGCGTAGAACGCACCCGCCAGCGGCGCTCCGAACGCGGCGCCGACCGCCGCGCCCGCGCCCGCGCCGACAAGGGTGCGCATGTCCGAGCGGCGCAGCTTGAACCACTGCCCCAGCACCGAGGCGACGCCGCCGCCCATCTGCGCGTAGGCCGCCTCCAGCCCCACCGATGCACCCGCGCCGTTGGAGAGGATCGTCTGGACCGAGATCACCAGGTTGTCGACGAAGGGAATGCGGCCGCTGTGCAGCGCGTTGGCCTCGACGACGTCGATCGGGGCGCGGCGGCGGGTTTTCAGGAAATGCGTCATTGCCACCAGCACCAGCCCGCCCAGCGGCAGCGCCAGCAGCCGCCACCAGTTGCGGATCTCGCCGAGCGCACTCAGGCGGTTGTCGCCGATGCCGTAGAGCAGTCGCTGGATGGCGTGGGCGATGAAGCCCTGCAGGTTCGTCAGCCAGCCCGCCGCCAGCCCGGCGACGAGGGCCAGCACGATGAAGGCCATTTCGCTCGACCGCAGCCGCTGGCGCTGCCGGATGGCCAGGGCCTTGAGAGCGTGAATCCCCATGCGTCGCATCGGGCCGATTGGGCCGGGCAGGGAGGGGGAGTCAAGCGGAAGTAAGATGGGAAAAGACCCACCCCCAGCCCCTCCCGCAGGCGGGAGGGGAGAAACAGCGCCACACCCTCCCGCAGGCGGGAGGGCCGGAAGGCTTGGGAGCGCAGCGACCTAGCCGTACGGGGTGGGCCGGACGGTTACTTCGGCGGCATGCGGATCGCGCCGTCGAGGCGGATGCATTGGCCGTTGAAATAGATGTTGCGCACCAGTTCGAGCACCAGCGAGCCGAACTCCTCCGGATTGCCGAGACGGCGCGGGAAGGGCACCGCCTTGCCGAGATTCTCGTACACTTCGGGCGCATGTTCCTTGACGCGCAGCATTGGCGGCGTCGCGAAAGTGCCCGGCATGATCGCGTTGACGCGGATGCCGAGGTCCATGAGGTCGCGCGCCATCGGCAGGACCATCGCGTTCACCGCGCCCTTGCCGCCGCCGTAGGCGACCTGACCGATCTGTCCGTCCTCTGCGGCGGCCGAGGAGGTGAGGATGATCGTGCCGCGTTCGCCGTCATCGTTCAGGGTCTCGGCCGTTGCCATGCCCAGCGCCGCGATCGAGGCGACGCGGTAGGAGGCGGTGAAGATTCCTTCGGCCGACTTGGCGATCTGCTCGGTCGGCGTGCGCTTGTAGCCGCCGGTCTTCTTGTCGAACGAGACGGTCTTGCCGCCGCCCGCGACGATTGCGCAGTGGACGACGATGCGCTCCTGCCCATGGGCCTCGCGCGCCTTGGCGAAGCCGGCCTCGACGCTCTCCTCGCTGGTGATGTCGACGTTGCAGAACACGCCGCCGATTTCCGCCGCGAAGGCTTCGCCCGCTTCCTCGCTGATGTCGAAGATGGCGACCTTGACGCCTGCATCGGCCAGCGCCTTCGCACTCGCCCGGCCAAGGCCCGAGGCGCCGCCGGTGACCACGGCGGCAAGGGTGTTGTCGATCTTCATGTTCATCTCCCCGAATCGTATCGAGGGTCTGGCTAGCGCAGCCCGCTCCGCCGTGTCGCGGCGCCGATGCTAACCCGGTGCAAGTATCGCTCGGGCGTCCCCGCGGTTCTGGCGCCCATGCCCTCGGACGGCGTCGTCAGAGCGCCTGATCGGTCGGGGCGAAAGCGCGGAAAATACGCCGCAGATCGTCACGTCGGGTCAGTGCATCGGCCAGCGTGTAACGGTCAAGCACGTCGAGGAAGGCGCGCGTCGCCTCGTTGAAGACGCGCGGCAGGGTGCAGGCGGTGCGCACTATGCAGTTTGTGCAGTCGACCAGCTGGAAGCCGGTTTCGGTATGCCGTACGACCTCGCCGACGGTGATCTCGTTCGCCTGGCGGCCCAGCCTCAGGCCTCCGCCACGACCGCGCACGGTTTCGAGAAACCCGGCCTGGCCAAGATCCTGCACCACTTTCATCAGGTGGTTGCGTGAAATGTCGTAAGTCTGCGCGATCTCGGCGATCGAGGAGAGGTCCCCTTCGTCCCGCGCACCGACATGCAGCAGGACGCGCACGGCATAGTCGGTGTAACGGGTCAGTTGCACGCAGGCGTTCCGAAGCTGGTCATCGGATACTCATGCCGTGCAAGTACAGTGCGATGCAACCCGTGCCGATACAATGTCTCATCGCGGGGCGGTCGGACGGCAGGCGGTTCGCCGCCTGCCGTCCGCATCTATCGTTCAGAACAGGGCAATGATTCCGCGCGAAGGATCGACGAGGCCCTCCCAGATCATCTTGCCCGCGACCCACAGGATCACCAGCAGGCCGACGTAGGCGAGCCAGCGATAGGTCTCGATAACGCGCGCCAGAACGTTGGCGGCGATGCCCATCAGCGCGACCGAGAGGATCAGGCCGACCGCGAGGATGCCGGGGTGGTCGCGCGCGGCGCCCGCGACGGCCAGCACATTGTCGATGCTCATGCTGACGTCGGCGACGGCGACGGCCCATGCCGCGCCGGCGAAACTGCGCGGAGCGACCTTGGCGATGGTCGAGTCGGGTTCGTCGTCGCTGCGGTCCTCGCGCAGTTCGCGCCACATCTTCCATGCCACCCAGATCAGCAGCAGGCCGCCCGCGAAGACGAGCCCGACGATCTGCATCAACTGGCTGACCACGAGCGCGAAGGCGACGCGCAGCACCAGAGCGGCGATCACGCCGATCATGATGACCTTGCGGCGCATCGCGGCCGGAAGCCCGGCGGCGAGCGCGCCGACGACGATCGCGTTGTCGGCGGCCAGCATGATGTCGATCAGCACCACCTGCCCGAAGGCGGACAGCGCAGCCGGTGAGCCGATGTTGGAGAAGTCGGCAACAATGTGCTGCCAAAGGTCAGTCATGCGATATTGTCCCTGTTGGTCCACGCGCCGCGGATGGCTGCGACGAGGAGGTCTGCGTAGCGCCAGCCTATGGCGGCGGCGGCGATTGTGGAAAGGCTATCCTCATGGTCGCGGCCGGGTCGGCCCGCGCCGGTGAGGTTGGGTTTGATGTTGACGTCGAACAACAGGTAGTCGCCGGTCGCGTCCTGGCGGCAGTCGATCCGCATCGGGGTGCGGATGCCGATGATCGCGGCGGCCTGCTCGCAGGCGGCGGTGACCGCGACGATGGCCGGGTCAGCGCATTCCTCGCCCGTCATCGCCGCGCTGTTGGTGCTGACGGGGACGTCGCCGTTGTAGGGCGCGACGTCGTCATGCTGGTCGAAGCGGCGGACCGGGGGCAGGGCGAAGGGCTTGCTCTCGCCTTCGCGTGCGGCTGCGGGCATGACCGTGATCGTGATTTCCTGACCGGGCAGGAACTGCTCGATCATGATCGCGGTGCCGAACTTGCCGCCTGCGACGATGGCCCGGGTGCTCGCGATCATCTCTTCGCGGCTGCGCGCGACGCTGACGCCCTGACTGCCGCGACCGCGCAGGGGCTTCACCACCAGCGGGAGGTGCCCGGCGAAGGCGGCAAGCTGAGCCTCGATATCGGGCGCGGCGCCGTCGACCACCCAGGAACCGGCGACGGGCAGGCCCTCGGCGGCGAGGAGGGCGTTGGTGGCGGCTTTGTCGTCCACCTCTTGCATGGTGCGCGGATCGGCGCTGACCACCCATGCGCGGCGGCTGGCGGCTTCGATCGGGTGGCCGTCGAACACGACGGTGTTGGCCCAGAGCAGCGTCGCGCCTGCTGCCAGCGCGGCGTCGATGCCTTCGGGCGTGTCGGGCCAGACCCAGTCGAATACCGAGGTCGGATCGGGATCGGCCACCGGGGTCACCAGCGTGCAGCCGACCGAGCGCAGGGCCACGCCCATGTCGGCGCCGCTGTCGGAATAGCCGCCGGGCTTGGCGTCCTTGCGCTGGCCGTCGATCACCGGCGGCTCGATCGCCTGATAGAGAATGGCGATCTTTTCGGTGAAGGGATCAGGCATCTCGGGTTCCCATGAACTTGAACGCAGCAGGCGCGCCGATGATGACCAGCACCACGCGGACGAGGTGGTGGACGACCACGAAGCTTGCCTCCAGTGCGAGGCTGAGGGCCACCATGCTCATTTCCGCCACGCCGCCGGGCGAGTAGGCCAGCGTCAGCAGCGCCGGGTCCAGTTCGGTAGCCCAGCCGATGCCGAATGCCCAGACGAAGGTTATGACCAAGAGGATCGCGGTCGATCCCGCCGCCAGCATCAGCGTGCGCAGCAGCGTCGGCAGGTCCAGCCCTACGAAACGGCAGCCGATCGTCGCGCCGAGGCCGACCTGCGCGGCGGCGATGGCCCATGCCGGGATGTGGAAGTCGCTCAGGCCCGTCAGGTGGATGGCGGCGCTGACGAACAGCGGCCCCATCAGGTGCCACGCGGGCAGTTTCAGCGCGCGGCCGATCACGCTGCCGACGATCATGCAGCCGAGCGCCCATGGCAGCAGGGTCCAGTCGGCCACGCCCGAAACCTGGGGAGGAAGCGGGGCGTGGCCGGTCTCCGCCTCGAACAGGCGGATGAGGAAGGGGAGGATGAAGACGACGAGGAAGATCCGCGCGCCGTGGATCAGGCCGATCGTGCGCTCGTCCGCGCCGCGCTCGGAGCCGAGGACGACCATCTCGGCGATGCCTCCCGGCATTCCGGCGAAGTAGGCGGTGGGCGGGTCGAACTTTGCGATCATGCGGAAATAGAAGACGCAGGCGATGGCGGCGCTGGTCAGGAACAGCGGTAGCAGTGCGATCGGCACGATCCACTGCGCAGCCTGCGCGGCGATGCCGGGGTGGAACGCACTGCCCAGCACGACGCCGAGCACGGCGGACATCGGCCTGCGGGTGGCGGAATTCGCGGCGATCGGCAGGCGCGCGATGCTGCCCGCCGCGCACGCGGTCATCGATCCCAGCACCCACGGCAGCGGGGCATGGATCGACCAGAAGAAGGCGCCGCCGCACGCGCCGACGGCGAGTGCGGCGATGAAGCGCAGGATGACGCCCAGCGTCCCCGCGTCACCGATGATCCCCCGCACCGTCATTGCGAGCCCCGCAGGGGCGCGGCAATCCAGCGCGGCATGAGGCCGTCCTGGATTGCTTCGCTATGCTCGCAATGACGAAGGGGAGAGATCATCATGCGGCATTCACCCCACGAACGGGAAGGCCAGCACCGCCATGCCCACCACGGTCATGACGAGGCAGCACAGCGCCGCCGGGACCAGCGTGAACTTCTGGTGGTCCGCCAGATCCACGCCGGCAAGGCTCACCAGCAGGTAGGTCGAGGGCACCAGCGGGCTGAGCAGGTGGACCGGCTGGCCCATCAGCGAGGCGCGGGCGATCGCCATCGGCTCGACGCCGTAGTGCGCCCCGGCTTCGGCCAGGATCGGCAGCATGCCGAAGTAGAAGGCGTCGTTCGAAATGAAGAACGTGCCCGGCAGGCTGATGAGGGCGGTGATGGGCGCCATGTAGGGGCCAAGGACCGGCGGGATCAGGCCGACGACTTCCTTGCTCATCGCCTCGACCATGCCGGTGCCCGACAGGATGCCGGTGAAGATGCCGGCCGCGAAGATCAGCGAGACGACCGAGAGGACATTGCCCGCATGGGCGCTGATGCGCTCCTTCTGCGACTGGGTGTCGGGGTAGTTGGCGATCATCGAGATCGCGAAGGCCAGCATCATCAGGATCGGCAGCGGCAGCACGCCCCAGACCAGCAGCACCAGCAGCGCGACGACGAGCGCGCCGTTGAACCAGATCATCTTCGGGCGGCGCGCTTCGGGCCACTGCGAGACGGCGAGGTCGCTGGCTTCCAGCGCGGCGAGGTTCTCGACCTTGCCGATGCGGCGGCGTTCCTTGCGGCCGAAGTAGATGGCAAGGCCGATCAGGAACGCGAGGCCCGCGATCATGCCCGGGATCAGCGGCAGGAACAGCGCGGCCGGGTCCAGCTTCAGGGCGCTGGCGGCGCGCGCCGTCGGCCCGCCCCACGGCGTCAGGTTCATCACGCCGCTCGTCACCATCAGCAGGCAGACAAGGTAGAGGCGGTTCATGTCGTAGCGCTTGTAGAGCGGCAGCATGGCGGCCATCGTGATGATGTAGGTGGTCGACCCGTCGCCATCGAGGCTGACGAGCGCGCACAGGACGACCGAGCCGATCAGGATCAGCATCGGGTCGCCATGGACCAGCCGGATCAGCTTGCCGACCAGCGGGTCGAACAGGCCGGTGTCGGTCATGGTGCTGAAGAACAGGATCGCGAACAGCAGCATGACGCCGGTTGGCGCAAGGTTCTTGACGCCGTCGATCATCATGTCGCCCAGCCCGGCGTGGAAGCCGGCGAGAAGCGCGAACGTGGTGGGCACGACGCTCAGCGCGACCAGCGGGGTCATCCGCTTGGTCATGATGAGCGTCATGAAGGTGGCCACCATCAGGAAGCCGATAAGGGCGAGACTCATTGTTGGTCCCCGGTTCTGGTCATGGTTTGAAAGGGAAAGGCTTAGAAGGTGACGCCGACGCGCGCGGTGAGCGTCTCGCCGTCATCCTTGCCGGTGTAGATCCCGGCGGTGTTCTCGGTGTTCCAGTGGATCGCGTTGACCTGGAAGCGCACGAAGCTGTTGAGATACCAGTTCGCGCCCAGCGTCGCCGCCCAGCCCTGAGCAGGCGTGGCGATGTCCTTGAATTCCAGGTTCTCGTAGCGCGCGGTCAACTCGATCGCGCCCGGGCCGCCGTCGAAGACGGGGCGCAGCACCTTGGGCTGGCCAAAGCTGCCGAGGCGCGGGTTGTAGGGCGGCAGGTCGCCGGTGATGAAGAAACCGCCCGAGACGCTCCATGCCTGCGTGACGAAGTCCGGGCGTCCGTTGTCGAGGCGCGCATGGCGTTCGCCCGCCTCGGCCATGACCCACAGCGGGCCGGTGTAGCCGCCGAGTTCCGCGCCGTAGCCGGTGGTGCCGGTGCCGCCGATGATGTCGCCGGTCGACAGGCGCAGCGCGCCGTTGAAGCGGCCGCCGATCACGGTGCTCCGGCCCAGCGTGTTCTTGCCCGGCTGGAGGTGCTCGTCGAAGCCCCAGATGCCGAGGTGGAGCACCTGACGCGGGCTCTTGATCGGGTTCCAGTGCGCGCGGGCGATCACGGTGCGGTTGTCCGAGGTGGACTGGTCGCCGTCGATGCGGTCGCCGGTGACGGTGAGCGAGGCGTGGCCGGTCTTCCAGAACAGGCGCGGCATGATGCCCAGGCCATAGAAGGCGCGCTGCGGGATGATCGCGGTGGCGACCACGGTGCGCTCGGCGAACGGGGTGGAGTCCGAACCGGTGGAGCCTTCGAAGCTGCGGTCGTTGAACAAGTGGCCGACGCGCACGTCGTAATCGAGGCCGGGCGCGATCTTGTTCTTCCAGCCGATGAAGGCGGTGACGACATCGACCGCGTTCTCGGAGAAATCGCTCTCGAACTGGTAGAACAAGTGGCTGCCGACGGTGCCTTCGAGGCCCATGCGCAGCGCGCGCATGCCGGTGGTCGTCAGGTTGCGGCCGTCGTACTTGGAGCCACGGGTGGTGCTGACGTCGGTGATGATGCGGCCGCGCGGCTTGAAGCTGAAGGTGCCGTCGCCCGAGTGGAATACCGGCAGGCCCTGGCCCCATTCGGTCGTCACGTCCGTCGCGGCGACGGCGGTGGCGCGCACGCGCTCGATGTCGCGCTCGGCGGGGCCGGGGGGAAGAAGCTGGGCCGCATAGGGCTGGGTCGAGAGGATGGTCGGCGCGGCCTGCTCGGGTTCGGCGGCAGCGACTACGGGAGCGCTTTGCTGCGGCGCTGCTGCAGCGGTGCGGGTGGCTTCCAGCGCATCGACGCGCTGGCGCAGCGAGGCGATCTCGGCGGCCTGCGCGCGCACCAGATCGGCGAGTTCGTCGCGCGTCGGCGCTTGCGCCAGCGCGGGGTTGGCAACTGCCAGTGCAAGGAATGCTGCACTGGCCATCAGAGTACGGGTCATGGTTTTTGTTCTCTCCCAGTGACCAGAGCGGCGTTCCATTCGCGCAGGAATCGCTGCCGGGTCAGGTGATCCAGATTGACGAGAAGTTGAGGGCCGACGCGCACTACGCGCGTCTGCTGCGTAGGCAGGCGGCGGGCGGGTACGTCGGTGCGCACCGGCCACAGACTGTGCCGGGCAAGCTGGGCCTGCCCGGCGCGCGAAAGAAGGAAATCGAGGAACAGCTTCGCCGCCGCCGGATGGCGCGCGTCCCGTCCGATGAAGGCGATGCGCGAAGTGACGAGCGTGTAGTCCTTGGGGAACACCACACCCAGCTGCGGACTGCGGCGCGCCTGCTCCAGCGCGTAGGAGCCGATGACATTGTACGCGATCGCCAGCTTGCCGGAGGCGACGCCCGCCAGCATCGGCTGGGTGCTGATTTCCAGAACGGGGCGCGTCGCGCCGATCGCCTCGACCAGCGAGCGGGTGTCGCGCGTCGCGAGGAAGTCCTGCGAGAGATAGAGGTAGCCGGTGTTGGAGCGGGCCGCATCGAACGTCGCGACCTTGCCGGTGAATTCGACGCGGCGGCGGCGGAGCAATTCCTCGAGTGCCTGATGCGTGCGCGGGGCCTGTGCGTCCGATATGATCCTGCGGTTGTAGACGAAGCCGATCGGCTCGGCGGTGACGCCGTAGCCCATGTTCTTCCACACCGCCGTTTCGGGCAGGGCGGGCTTCTCGGGGCTGGCGTACTGCTGCGCGTAGCCGTCGTTGATGAGCTTGATCTGCTGGTCCATCGCCGAGGACCACACGATGTCGGCCGAATACTGGCGGCTGCGCGTCTCGCGGGTGTAGCGCTGGTACATCTCGGTCGAGCCGATGTCGGCGTAGTAGACCGCGATGCCGGGGAAGAGCCGTTTGAACTCCGCCACCACCGGCACCATCTCGGCGCGGTCGGCATTGGCGTAGATGCGTACCTTGCCGTCGGCGCGGGCGTCGGCGATCAGCGTGTCGTAGCTGCGCGGATAACCGGAGGGGCGCTGCGGCGCCTCGGGCTTCTGCGCGGCTGCGGGTCCGGCCAGAAGGACCGCTAGTGCCAGAACAGGGGTGAAAGAACGCATTGTCGACTCCTCTCGCTTTCCGCCTCTATGTTCGGATAAGCAGCGCTCGATGATGTACGTTTTCAACCTGTCACTGACCTTTCATGGATTTCGATCGTGAGAATCCTCATCGTTGAAGACGACGCGGCACTGGCACGGGGCATCCTTTCGCTGCTGCGCGCGGCGGGACACGCGGTCGATCACGTGGCGGGCGGGGAGGAAGCGCTGTCGGTTTCGGCGACCGAGCCGTATTCGCTGGTGATCCTCGACGTCGGCCTGCCCGACATCGACGGGTTCCAGGTGCTCGCTCGCCTGCGCGCGCGGGGCGACCAGTCGCAGGTGCTGATGCTGACCGCGCGTGACGGCCTCGACGACCGGGTGCGCGGCCTCGACCTCGGCGCCGACGATTACTTGCGCAAACCCTTCGAGGTGGAGGAACTGGAGGCCCGCGTGCGTGCGCTGGGCCGCCGCCGGGGCGGCGACGCCGCGCCCGAGATCGCCATCGGGGCGATGACGGTGAACCGCTCTACCGGCCGCGTCGAGGTGGCGGGGCGCCTGATCGAACTGCGCCGCCGCGAATGGGCGGTGCTGGAGGCTCTGGCGGCGCGGGCGGGCCAGATCGTCAACCGCGAGACCTTGCAAGCCGAGGTCTTCGGCTTCGACGATCCGGTCGGTTCCAACGCGCTGGAGGTCAACGTCACCCGCCTGCGCAGCAAACTCGCACCCGACGGCCCAGCGATCCGCACCGTGCGCGGGGTGGGTTACATGCTCGACCGGTCATGAGCGGCGGTGCGGGCAGAGCCATTTCCCTGCGCTTCCGCCTTCTGCTGGCGATGTTCGGGCCGCTGGCGGCGCTGGCGCTGGTGCTGGGACTGCTCGGCTGGGTACTGATTTCCGACGTCGTGCGCCGCACCAACGACCGCGTGCTGGGCGGCGCGCTGGGCGCCATCGCCGAGACCGTGCAGGTGGAGCGCGGCGAAGTCACTCTCGACCTGCCGCCCGCCGCTTTCGGCATGCTGGAGAACTCCGAGCGCGACAACGTCTACTACCGGATCGCCGTGGGCAATACGTTGCTCACCGGCTACGCGGATCTGCCCGCGCCCGACATTTCCGTGCTCTCCGTCGATGAGCCGCGCTTCCGTTTCGCGCAGTTTCGCGGCCAGCGCATCCGCATAGCCGAGATCCGCCGCAACTTGCCGCGCATCGATGAGCCTGTGGTGGTGCAGGTGGCCGAGACTCTGCAGAACCGTAATTCCCTGCGCGACAAGCTGATGATCGCGCTGCTGATCGGCGAGTGCGTGCTGGTCGGCATCGTGCTCCTGCTGATCCGCCCCGCGCTCGGGTGGAGCCTGCGGCCGCTCTCGGACCTGCGCGGCGTGATCGAGGCGCGTGATACCCGCGCCGCACCCGATCTCTCGCCGCTGCGCACCGGACCGTTGCCGACCGAACTGCGCCCGCTGTCGCGCTCGTTCGACCGGCTTCTGGCGCGGCTTGACGATGCCACCACCGGCATGCGCCGCTTCACCGCCGATGCTTCGCACCAGATGCGCACGCCGCTCTCGGTGCTCAAGGTGCAGGTCGCGCTGGCGCGGCGCGGCTCGGGTGAGGCGCTGCACGAGATCGAGGAGGCGACCGACCGCCTCGAACGCCTGCTGACGCAGCTCCTCACGCTTGCCCGTGCCGACGAGGCGGGGGTGCTTCCGCCTGACCACGAGATCGATCTCAAGGAACTGAGCCAGCACGTGATCTCCCGCCGCATCCGGCAGGCGATCGAGGCGGACGTCGAATTGCTGCTCGAGGCCGGAGACGGGCCTTACCGCATCCACGGACATCGCACGCTGGTGTTCGAGATGCTGTCCAACCTCGTCGACAACGCAATCCGCTACAATCGCCCCGGTGGCATGGCGCAAATCGAACTGAGTGCGGAAGCGGGCGTGGTCCGGCTCGCGGTGGTCGATACGGGCCCCGGCATTCCGGCCGAACTGCGCGAGATGGCGATGTCGCGCTTCGCCCGGCTGCAGGGCGAGCGCGGGCCGCCCGGCAGCGGCCTCGGCCTGGCCATCGTCAAGTCCACCGCCGAGCGCATGGGCGCACAGCTCGAACTCGGCGATGCGAAGCCGGGCCTGCGGGTGACGGTGACTTTCACGGTTTGACGATCGCTGCCATCTCGCTGGTGGTCATGCGGGAATCCGGGCACTATGATGGGGCAATTCACCCTCGCGCTTTCATGGAGCGCAATTTCACGGGGCACGTCCGCATGAGCCTGCAGATCCTCCTGGTCGAGGACGATTCCCACCTTCGCCGCCAGCTTACCGAGCAACTCGGGCATTTCGAGCACGAGGTGCAGCCGGCCGGGGACGGGCAGGAGGCGCTGTCGCTGCTGGGCAGACGGCCCTTCGACGCGGTTGTGCTCGACTGGATGCTGCCGACGATGGACGGCGTCACGCTGCTCCGGGAGATGCGCGGGCAGGGCATGACCATGCCGGTGCTGATGCTGACCGCGCTTGGCCAGACGCTCGACAAGGTCGAGGGGCTGGAGGCGGGCGCCGACGACTACGTGGTGAAGCCGGTCGATCCGCTCGAACTGAACGCGCGGCTCAATGCCCTCGTGCGGGCGCGGCGGACGACCGAGCAGCCCAGTGATACGATTGCTGCGGGCGATATCGTGATCAGCCCCTCGCGCCTCATGGTCTGGCGCGGCGGACAGCCGCTGGCGCTTTCGCAGACCGAGTTCCGGCTACTGCTGGCCCTCGCACGCGATGCCGGCGAAGTGGTGACGCGACCCATGCTGATCGAGCGGATCTGGGGGCAGGACTTCGAGACCACGACCAACATCGTCGATGCCCATATACGCCAGTTGCGCGTCAAGCTGTTGCAGCACGGTGACGATCCGATCGCCACCGTGCGCGGCATGGGGTACGTGCTGCGGGCATGAGGCCGCTCCCCCGGTCCCTGCGCGGCCTCACCGTGGTGTTCCTCGCGCTGTTCCTGACGGTGACGGCGCTGGCGGGGTTCGGAACCTTCTTCGCGACCGCCTCGATGGTGCGGGTGCTGGTGGATGAGCGCATCGAGTCGGAGAGCGAGACGCTGGTGCCGAGGGGGACCACTCCGAACCGTGCGGAACTGAGCCAACATATCATGGAGATGGCGCGGCAGCGCGATACCGGCGACCTCGGCGTGCTGCTGAGCGATGCGCACGGGAACCCCATCGTCGGCAATGTCCGGCTGAACCGGGAACTGCCGCTGGGTTACTCCACGCTCGGACGGCAGGACCGGATCGCGGGGCTCAGCGCGGGCCGCGTGCTGGTCCGCGAGATCGGCGGCGGCATGCGCCTTGCCATCTTCGCCGAGACGGAGCCGGTCGACAACTATTTCGCCGCGCGCCGCCGGATCTACTTCGCCGGGTTCGGCGCCATCGTGCTGGTGGTGCTGTGGGGACTGCTGGCATTTCGGCGCCTGGTCGGCAAGCGCATCGACGCGGTGCGCCACACGGCGGAATCGATCATCGAGGGCGACCTTGCCCAGCGCGTCCCGATGCCCGGCGACGGCGGCGAGTTCGACCAGCAGGCGGGTGCCTTCAACCGCATGCTCGACCGCATCGGCCAGCTCATGGGCGAAATCCGCAACGTTTCCAACGACATCTCGCACGAGATGCGTACGCCGCTGGCACGGCTGCGCAACGAACTCGCGCTGCTGGAGCAAAGCGCCGCCGCCGAGCCGGTGCGCGAGCGGGTGGCGATGGCGCGGATGCAGGCGGACGAACTGCTCGGCATGTTCGCGGCCATGCTGCGGATCGCCGAGATAGAGGACGGATCGCGCCGCGCTGGTTTCCGTCGATTCGACCTGGCCGAACTGGCGACCGAGATCGTCGAGATGGTGCAGCCCGTCGCGCAGGAGCGCGGCCAGCGCGTGCTGATGGAACGCGCCGACGAGGCAAAGCTGGTCGGCGACCGGCAGCTTCTGTCGCAGCTTCTGGTCAACATGCTGGAGAACGCGGTTCGGCATACCCCTTCGGGCACGCGGATCAGGGTTTCGATCGCGCGCGAGGCGCAGGCGGTGGTGCTTGTCGTCACCGACGATGGCCCGGGTATCCCCGCAAGCCAGCGCGAGCATGTGATGCGCCGGTTCGGACGGGTCGAGCGGTCGGGCCAGAATGGTGGGCATTATGGTGGGCAGGGCGGTGGCCATGGCCTGGGTCTGCCGCTGATGGAAGCGATCGTGCGCCTTCACCGGGGAACGTTGGCGCTTGAGGATGCCGGGCCGGGGCTGCGCATCGTGGCGCGGTTGCCGGTTTGAAGCACCGTCGTCATCCCAGCAAAGGCTGGGACCTCATGCCGACAAAACCCAACTGTCGACAGGTCGTCTGAACGACAGCGAAGGGTAACACGCCAGCGGTCCCAGCCTTCGTTGGGATGACGGGCTATATCTCGTGGCTCTCTGCAAACGCAAAAAGACCGGCGTAACGCGGGGGATGCGTCACGCCGGTCCAGTAGCTGATCGCGCGGGAGGCGGTTTGAGCGCCTTTCCCATCGTGAAAGGGCAGGCACTCGCCCGCGCGATCCGCAGTGTCCCCCCGGCCCGCGAAAGCCGGGGGAATTCGCTTAGAACGCCACGCTGGCGTCGATGCCGAAAGTGCGCGGCGCGTTGAAGTTGCCGTAGTCGCCCAGCACGTTGGAAATGCTGCCGACGGTGACGTTGGTGGTCGGGGCGCCGGGCAGGCTGTTCGACGGGTCACGGCGGAACACGTACTGCTCGTTGAAGAGGTTGCGGCCCCACACGCCCAGCGTCAGCTTGTGGTCACCCACGCCGATGTCGGCGAGCGAGATGCGACCGTTGAAGATGAGCGAGGCGTCGTTCTTGGTGGCGAACTGGTCGAAGGCCTGCGTCGCCTGCGAGTAGTTGCCGTCGATGTGGAACTTGATCTTGGTGTCCTGCGCACCGATCGGCAGCACGTAGTCGATCGAGCCGCTGGCCGCATTGCGCGGGGTGAACACGATGTAGAACTGCTGGTAGACGCTGGTGGAACGGCCCGCGGTATCCGCCGCAGTGATGAGCACCGGCGGGATCTTGGTATAGGTGTAGGCGTACGATGCGTTCAGCGTCAGGCCGTCGATCGGCTCCAGCGTCAGGTCCGCCTCGATGCCGCGGATCTTGGTGATGCCGGGAGCATTGATGGTGACGAGGTTGTTGAAGCTGCTCGAACCCACGAACTGGATCGAGCTGATGTCGACCTGGCTGTTCTTGCGGTCCATGATGTAGCCGGCCAGGTTGAAGCGGGCGCGGTGATCCCAGAAGTCCGACTTCAGGCCCACTTCGTAGGACTTCACGTCCTCCGGATTGAACGACTGGTAGTTGGACGTGCGCGAGCTGGCGCCGCCGGCGCGGTAGCCGGTGGCGTACTTGGCATAGACGTGCATGTCGTCGGTCACGTCGTAGGCCACCGTCGCCATCGGGTTGAAGCGGTTCCAGGTCGCATCGAGCGGCTTGTAGCCGACGCTCGCGGCGGGCGGGTTGGTGTCGTAGTTGACGTTGCGCGAGAAGTGCAGGACGCCCTTCTTCTCGTCATGCGTGTAGCGGCCGCCGACGGTGACGTGCAGCTTGTCGGTGGCGTTGTAGGTCAGCTGGCCGTAGGCGGCGTAGCTCTTGGACCACACTTCCGAGGCGCGGTCGATCGAGCGGCAGCCGACGTCCGAACCGAACCCGCCCGAACCGGTGCACGAATTCAGGATGGTGTAGACCGGCTGGCCGGCGGCATTGAGGTAGACGCCGTTCGAGTTCGGCGTCGCCGCATCGTCGCTGACGTGCTCGTTGAAGTAGAACAGACCCGCAACGTAGTCGATCTTGCCGAAGGTGCCCACGGCCTGCAGTTCCTGGCTGAACTGGCGCTGGCGCAGGTCGGCAAGGCTGTAGCGGCTGAAGGCGCACGGAGCGGTCTGGGTGCAGGCCGAGGTCAAGCTGACCAGCGGCGGACGGTGCGCGCCGCCCGAGTTGTCCCACTGCGTCGCGTCGACGCCGCGCCATGCGGTGATCGAGCGGATTTCGATCTCGGGGGTAGCTTCCCACTTCAGGGTGTTGGTGAAGCCGTGGGTCTTGTCGACGCTGACCTGCTGCGGCACGCCGATGTCGGCCACCTTCATGCGGGTATCGCCGTTGACGACGACGCCGGGCATCAGCGGCTTAACGGTGCCGGTGATGGTGGTGTAGTCGGTGCCGGGCAGCTTGCAGGCGGCGTTCGCGGCCTGGGTGCCGGCGACGCAGCCGTTGGGATTGTAGTTCAGCAGCTGGCTGTAGAACGGCGTATTCTCATCGCGCGCGACGTCGTAGGAGAAGTCGTTGGTGATGGTGCTGGTCGGCTGCCAGCGCACGGCCACGCGGCCGCCCTTGCGGTGGTACTGGTTGAAGCCGGCCTGGCCTTCGAGCGGGTTCTTGGTGGTCGGGTCCTGGTGCTGCAGCACGCCGTCGAGCTTGACCGAGAAGCCTGCGAACTTGGGCAGGTCGACGTGGATCGCGCTGTTGTACGAACCGTAGTTGCCCAGGCCGCCTTCGATGCGGCCGCCGAACTCGCCGGTGGGGGCCTTCGAGACGATGCTGAGCGCGCCGCCTTCGGTGTTGCGGCCGAACAGGGTGCCCTGCGGACCCTTGAGCACTTCGACGCGCTCGACGTCGAACAGCGCGGCGTTGAGGCCGTGCTGGCGGCCCATGTAGACGCCGTCGACGTAGATGCCGACGCCCTGTTCACGCGCGGGCTGGTTGGCGTCGAGCGGCACGATGCCGCGAATGCCGATGGTCAGCGCGCTCTGGCGGGCTTCGAAGGTGGCGATGCGCAGCGACGGCACGGCGCCGTCGGCGAGATCGTAGAGGCTCTGGACGTGGCGATCCTTCAGCGCGGCCTGGTTGACCACGTTGATCGAGATCGGGGTTTCCTGAAGATTGGTCTCACGCTTGGTCGCGGTGACGACGATGTCGCCAAGACCCGAATCCGCTGCTGCGTCCGCCGCCGTGTCGGCTGCAGGAGCATCGGCCCAGGCGTTCGAAGCGCTCATGCTGGCGAGGATCGAGCCGGCGAGCAGCGTCGCGCGGACAACCTTATTCATCATGTTGAATTTCCACCCTTTTTTGGCAGAATTTGTCTGCCTCGGGGCGGCTAATATGGCTGCATCACGACAGTTGTATGGAAGTTCGATGACACTGGAGTCGCGCGACCTTCATCTTCGCCTCATCTTCTAGGCAAGTGATTGAAAGGTAGTTGTATTCCGTCACCGCAACATTTCGAAAAAATCTCACGTTCCTGCAACCTAGCGGAAGAATCCCTTGCTCCTGAGGAACAGGTAAGTCGCCAGAGCGGTGCCCGCAGCGATCCCGGTGGCGACGAGGGTGCCGTGCGCTCCGCTGAAGGGAAGGCCCCCGGTGTTCATGCCGAACAGCCCGGTTACCAGCGTGGCGGGCAGCATCAGCGCAGTCATGACCGATAGCAGGTAGAGGTTCTGGTTGGTGCGTTGGTCCTGCTGCAGGTCGAGTTCGTCACGCAGCAGCCGCAACTGCCCTTGCACGGCGAGGGCGTCGGCATCGAGGCCCTGCAGTCGCTGCGACAGTTTCTCGACCGTGGGCTGCAGCGTCTCGGGCAGTTCGTCATCCTGCTCCAGCCGCCGAAACACGCGCTGGGCACCGTCGAGCATGCGATGGATCTGCGCAAGGCGGCGGCGGATGTCGAGGAGGTTGCGGCTGGTCGGCGGGTGGTGGCCTTCGAGAAAGGCGTCCTCGGCGGCCTGCATGTCGGCGGACAGGTTGCGGATGACCATGTCGATGTTCTGCGCCAGCGCGCCCACCAGCAGGTCGAGCGCGGCGGCCGCCCCGGTCACCCGCGCGCCGCCGCCGACACGCTGCATGACGATGTCGGCGGCGCCCAGCGGATGGCGCCGGGCGGTAACGATCAGCCCGCCCAGGATCGCCACGCGCAGCGCGCCGACCCGCGCGGTGGCGCGCACGTCGAAGTCGCGTTCGAAATCGTGGAGGATACAGCACACCGCGCCGCTCTCGACGAGGGCGCGCTGGTGCGAATCGGAAGATAGCAGGAGTTCGCGCGCGGCCACCGGGAACAGCGCCGACTGTTCGATCCATGCCCGGGTGCCATGGTCGGCAAGGTTGAGGTGCAGCCAGCGGAACCGTCCCTCCGGCGCGGGGCCGCAGGGCGCGGGTTCGTGGCTGCCGTCGGGTGCGAAGTCGAGGCCCCAGATCAGCCCGGGCGCAGCCGCTCCCGCCGCGCCGAGCGCAGCGCTGAAATCCAGTGCAGGTCTGGCGGTCGGCTTGTCCGTATGCATCTCACGCGAACGAGGAGAGTGCCTGCGCCTATAGCACAGGCGCGCGATGGATCGAGGCGGGTCTGGGAGAAAAACTGGCTGGGGCGGCAGGATTCGAACCTGCGAATGCCGGTACCAAAAACCGGTGCCTTACCACTTGGCGACGCCCCAGCGGATCGGACGCGTGCAGCGCCGACGATCGGGAGAGGGGCGCTTAGCGTGTTGTCCCGGCGGTGGGAAGAGGTTTTTCCCCAGCGCCGGGCACATCATTCTCAGGTGTTCAGCACCGCGTCGATGTCGGCGGCGCTGTGGCGCTCGGGCACGAAGCCTTCGCCCTTGCGGTTGACGATGCGGCCACGGCGCACCGGCTCGCGGGCGCCCAACTCCTCGCCCCAGCGCATGAGGTTCTCATAGCTCGGCACGTCGAGGAAGGTCGCCGCGTCGCCATAGGCGTCGCCGCGCACGAAGCCGCCGAACCAGCCGTAGGCGGCGATGTCGGCGATGGTGTACTCGTCACCCGCCAGATAGCGCGTTTCGCCGAGGCGCTTGTCAGCGACGTCGAGGATGCGCTTGGCCTCCATCGCGTAGCGGTCGATCGGGTACTGGTACTTTTCCGGCGCATAGGCGTAGAAGTGGCCGAAGCCGCCGCCCAGCATCGGCGCGCTGCCCATCTGCCACATCAGCCAGTTCATGCATTCGGTGCGGCCGGGGCCGGAGGTTGGCATGAAGGCGCCGAACTTCTCGGCGAGGTGGAACAGGATCGAGCCCGATTCGAACACGCGCACCGGCTCCGGGCCGGACAGGTCCAGAAGGGCGGGGATCTTGGAGTTCGGGTTGATCGACACGAAGCCCGAGGAGAACTGGTCGCTGTCCGAGATCGAGATCAGCCAGGCGTCGTATTCGGCTTCGTAGCCCGCCGCGAGGAGTTCCTCGAGCATGATCGTCACCTTCTGTCCGTTCGGGGTGCCGAGCGAATGGAGCTGGAAGGGGTGCTGGCCGCGCGGCAGTTCGCGTTCGAAGCGGGCGCCGGCGGTCGGGCGGTTGATGCCGGCGAACTCACCGCCGTTGGGCTGGTCCCAGGTCCAGACCTTGGGCGGGGTGTAGGTGAGATCGGCCATGCGGGAACGCTCCTTGGGAGATGGAAGACGGCGCACAGGTAGGTTCGCGCAGGAGCGCCGACAAGGCGGGAAGCGGTTATATAAGCGCTTCGTCCGGATGTTCGATGAAGGTCGCGGATCGACGCGGCGCCAATTTGCAGTCATCCCGGGCTTGATCCGGGATCGGCGCCTGTCTTTAGGCGCGAGGTTTGGCGGGGGCTTCGCCAAGCTCAGCCTGAGCGGGATTGGGCGCTTGGCGCAACCTCCGCCCACCCTGAGCTTGTCGAAGCACCACGTCTGGCGAAGAGGTGGGCCGCTCATGACCAGCGGTCCCGGATCAAGTCCGGGACGACGCCATCCTCAATGCCAGCTTCAGCCGATCTTGCGGATCCAGCCGTGAGTGTCCGGCGCTTCGCCGCGCTGGATCGATACGAGGCGATTCTTCAGCTTGCCGGTCAGCTGGCCGGGGCCGCCGGTGCCGATGGTGAAATCTCCATCGCGGCCCGAGACCTTGCCGACCGAGGTGACGACCGCAGCGGTGCCGCAGGCGAACGTCTCGATCAGCTTGCCCGAAGCGGCATCCGCGCGCCACTGGTCGAGGCTGTAGCGGCCTTCCGTCACCGTCAGGCCCTCTTCACGGGCGAGTTGCAGCAGGCTGTCACGGGTGATGCCGGGCAGGATGGTGCCGGTCAGTTCAGGAGTCAGCAGGGTGCCGTCGTCGAACGCGAAGTACAGGTTCATGCCGCCCAGTTCCTCGATCCACTTGTGCTCGGCGGCGTCGAGGAAGACGACCTGGTCATGGCCGCGCGCGATCGCTTCGGCCTGCGGCACGAGGCTGGCGGCATAGTTGCCGCCGCACTTGGCTGCGCCGGTGCCGCCGGGGGCGGCGCGGGTATAGTCCGAAACCCAGATCGACACGGCAGGGGCGCCCGACTTGAAGTAGTTGCCTGCCGGGCTGGCGATGACGATGAACTTGTACTGCTTGGCCGGGCGCACGCCGAGGAACGCCTCGGTCGCGATCATGAACGGGCGCAGGTAGAGCGAGGCGCCTTCGCCTTCCGGGATCCAGGCGCGGTCGATCTGCACGAGCTTCTCGATGGCTTCGACGAACACGCTTTCCGGCAGCGCGGGCATGGCGAGACGCTCGGCCGACTGGTTGAAGCGCGCGGCGTTGGCTTCGGGGCGGAACAGCGCGATGGCGCCGTCGGCCTGCTTGTAGGCCTTGAGGCCCTCGAAGATTTCCTGCGCATAGTGCAGCACCGCCGCCGCCGGATCGAGCGGGATCGGCTGGCGAGGGCCGATTACCGCATCGTGCCATCGCCCAACACCGTCTTGGCCTTCAGTCCACTCGATCGTCACCATATGGTCGGTGAAATTGGTGCCGAAGCCGGGGTTCGCCAGCACGGCTGCGCGCGTCTCGGCGCTGGCGGGGGCGGGGTGGGCAAGGGTGGTGAAAGTCAGGCCGGCATCGGCGAGAGTCGCCATCGAACGTATCCTCAAGTCTGCAACAGAATTGCGCCGTTGAACGAAAATTTCGCAGAATGCAACCCGGAAGCAATATTGCTACTCTAGCATTCAGTCTTAGCACGATGGCCCGGGGAGGCAAATCATCGAAGAATACCCCTCCGTCAACGACTTCGCCGCTGCCACCTCCCCATTGCTTCGCGAAAGGGAGGATCAAGCCCATCCTCCCTTTCGCGAAGCGATGGGGAGGGGAACCGCCGACGCAGTCGGTGGTGGAGGGGCGCACAAATGAGAAGGGCCGCACCGGCTTGCCGGTACGGCCCTTCGCATGGTCAGCGGCCGGGAAGTGCCGCCAGCGAAGCCTTTATCGCTTGTTTATCAGCGATAATGCCTCGCGACGGGAATTGCCGACCTCTCTGCTGAACCATGAGACATCGGATCACCTCCTTTCGCGCTGTTTAGCCATAGTGCGCCGCTTTCGCGGCTGGGACTTCGGCTGCTCCCGGGCGCGTATCCCGAAGGCCGTTGTCTTGAGTGAAATCTGGTATATTCCGCAGCGCACAACAAGTCTTGAAAACTAATTTTTTCAGGTCATGATCTTCGCTTCCGGCCAGTTATCCCCAGCCGCGCGGTGATTTGAAATCGCTGCTTTTGGGGGCTCTGGAGTGCGGCCTGAAATCACCCTTTTTGATGTTGCGCGCGGCTTGGCTCCGTTCGACAAGCTCAGCCTGAGCGGGATTCAAAAGTGACCTTTCAATCCCGCTCAGGCTGAGCTTGTCGAAGCCCCGTCGTTAAGGCGCTCCCTCAGCGGCAATCCTCGATCACACGCGAGATTTCGGTCCAGCTCGGCAGGTAGAGCGTGGGCTCCCCAGTCACTGATACGGCGAAGCGGCCGCGACTGAACGCCATGGCGTCGAGCGCCGAATCGCGGGCGGGCAGGGTGACGACCACGCCGCGCGGCGTGGCGGTGCCGGTCAGCGCGCGTGCGCCGGTGGAACTGGTGATCGACATGCCCACCGCTCCTGCCCGGGGCGCTGCGGCGCGCAGGAGGGTGACGGTGCGCGCGGTGTCGCACTGGACGATGAACTGGCCGTTCCCGAACGTCGCGCCCGAGGCGCTGCCGTTGCCCGCGTAGCTCCAGCTGCCCGGCGTCTGCGGTGCATCGCGCCAGTCGGCGGCCATTGGCGAGGGCGGCGGGGCGGTCGGAGTCGCCGGGCGGGGCTGCGGTGCATGCGTGGCGCCGGGCCGCGGGGCGGGCGTGCTCGGCGGCGGCGGTACGCATCCCGACAAAGCCGCCGTTGCAGCGAGACCGGTAAGAAGCAGGGCGGAAAGAGGGGTGGCGCGGCTGCGCGGATTTGCCTTCATGCCCGTGGTATGGAATGAGGCGCCGCCCATCTCAAGTGCATACCATCCCATGACCGACACGCCTCGCCCCCGTTCCCCTGACAAGAAACCTGCCAAAGTGCGGGTCGACCAGCTGCTGGTCGATCGCGGGCTGGCGGAGAGCCGTACCCGCGCGCAGGCGCTGGTGCTGGCGGGCCTCGTGTTCTCGGGCGAGACCAAGATCGCCAAGCCGGGCCAGTCGGTGAAGGACGACGCAGCCATCGAGGTGCGCGGCCGCGACCATCCCTGGGTCTCGCGCGGGGGGATCAAGCTGGCCCACGCGATCGAACATTTCGGGCTCGATCCGAAGGGTGCGGTCGCCATGGACATCGGCAGTTCGACCGGCGGCTTTACCGACGTTCTGCTCACCAATGGCGCGGAGCGGGTGTTCGCGGTCGATTCGGGCACCAACCAGCTCGCGTGGAAACTGCGCACCGATCCGCGCGTCACCGTGCTGGAGCAGACCAGCGCCCGCATCCTCACCCCGGAGCAGATCGACGCGCCGTGCGACTGGGTGGTGTGCGACGCCAGCTTCATCGGCCTCGCCAAAGTGCTCGAAGTGCCGCTCCGCCTCGCCGCGCCGCGCTGCCGGGTGGTCGCGCTGATCAAGCCGCAGTTCGAGGTCGGGCGCGGCGAAGTGGGCAAGGGCGGCGTGGTCCGCGACCCGGCTCTGCACGCCCGCGTGTGTGAGGAAGTGCGCGAATGGCTGGAGCGCGACGGCTGGGAGATCCAGGGCATCGTCGAAAGCCCGATCAAGGGTCCTGAAGGAAACGTGGAGTTTCTCGTTTCGGCACACCGCGGGAACTGACGGGTTCGCTAACGATTGCGTGATGGCCCGCCGCGTACCACAAACCGCGCCATTCTTGGGTAAATTCCTGATTCGGGACCTTTTGCGCGCATGAACCTGTTAGCTTCCCCCGGCCAGTTGCGCGCCAGCCTGATGCGCTGGCTGCTGGTATGCGTTCCCGTCGTGCTGCTGCTGGGGTTCCTCTCCGGACAAATGGCGGGAAGCGGGCCGGGCAATCCGTGGTTCGACGCATTGGTGAAGCCCGCCGTCTATCCGCCGCCGGTGACTTTCGCGATCGTGTGGTCGGTGCTCTACGTGATGATGGGCGTGGCTCTGGCGATGGTGTTCGCGGCGCGCGGCGCGCGTGGACGCGGGATCGCGGTGCTGGCCTTCGCGGTGCAGTTCGTGCTGAACCTGGCGTGGTCGCCGGTGTTCTTCGGCATGCACCGGATGAGCGCGGCGCTGGTGCTGATCGCGGCGATCCTGCTGGCGGCGGTGGTGACGATGATACTCTTCGCCCGCGTGCGCACCGTCGCGGCGGCGCTGCTGCTGCCTTACGTATTGTGGCTGGTCTTCGCGACATATCTCAACTTCGCGTTCCTGCAGGCCAACCCGGGCATGGACGGCGTGCAGCGTTCGAGCGCAGTGGAGCGGTTCGACATCTGATACCCCTTGCGCCTTGCCTTCGCGCGCTCCATTTAGGGCCCATGCAAAGCGAAAACCCCTTCGTCGCCGACTTCGCCAAGATGTTGAACAGTGCCGCCGGCACTCTTGCGGGCATGGGCCGCGAGGCGCGCGATTCCGCGCGTGAGCGCGTGAAGGAGTTCATGGGTGACATGGACTTCGTCAGCCGCGAGGAATTCGACGCGGTCAAGGAACTCGCCGCCACCGCGCGTGCAGAAACGGAATCGCTCAAGGCGCGTCTCGACGCGCTCGAGGCCAAGCTGGGCGCCAACTGATCAGCTTGCGTTATGTGCGCCGGGAACGTTTCTCGCGCACGCAGGGTTGAACATCGCGATAGCCCATGAAAGGCACGCGATGTTCACGCAGCTCAATCCTACCATTCCGCTTCACGTCGTCGGCAAGGGCGATGGCTATGCCATCGGCATGATCGACTACGGGCAGGAGCATAATCTGATCTGGGTCACCGCTCTCGACGGTTCGGGCGAGATCTGGTGTGCGCCCAACCAGACCGTCCGCCTCGGTCGCAACTGGACGATGGGGCGTGTGGAAAACCCCCTCATCACCAAGGACAAGCAGGCCGAGCACGCGCGCGCCGAGGTCGAGGAAATTTGCAACTGACGCATTGAACCGGCAGAGGAAGGCGCGATGCACTTTCGCGCCCCCGCCCTTGTCTGCGCCGCCCTGCCACACGGCGAGAACGCCGTCATTGCGCGCCTGCTGACCGACGACCACGGCCTCGTCGCCGCCTTCGTCGCCGGGGGCAGGGGGCGCGAACTGCGGCCGGTCCTGATTCCCGGCAATACCGTCGAGGCGGACGTCCGCTCGAAGTCCGACACCCAGCTTCCATTCGCCCGCCTTGAATTGCTCCAGAGCCGCGCGCCGTGGATCACCGAGCCGCTGCCTGCCGCCGCGATCGGCTGGGTCACCGCGCTCGCGGCCTCGGTCCTGCCCGAGCGGCAGCCGTTTCCCGCTCTCTACGAGGCGCTGTCGGGCGTGCTGGAGGCGATCTGCGTCGCGCCGTCCGCGCGCGGCTGGGCGCTGGGGCTGCTGCGCTATGAAGTGCTGACATTGCGCGAACTGGGCTACGGCGCGCGAATTGCGCGCCCGCCGGAGCACGATTGGCCCGCGCTGCTGGCCACCTTCGACGCCATTGGTCGAGAATTGGCCCGCTACCCGCTTGCCGATCGCAGAAGAGACGTTATGGCGGCGCGCGTCCTGCTGCGCGAGCGGCTGGCTCGGATCGAGGCTTGAGGAAACGACTATGCGCATCGCTGTATTTGCCGGAGACGGGATCGGTCCCGAAGTGACTGCCGAGGCAGTCCGCGTGCTCGAAGCGCTGCAGATCGACGGTATCGAGCTGGTCGAGGGCGACGTCGGCGGCGCGGCCTATCGCAAGCACGGCCACCCGCTGCCCGCCGTGACGCTGGACATCGCGCGGTCTTCCGACGCGATCCTGTTCGGCGCAGTGGGCGACTTTTCGCTCGACCACCTAGAGCGCGCGCTGCGCCCCGAGCAGGCGGTGCTGGGCCTGCGCAAGGAGCTGGGCTTGTTCGCCAACCTGCGCCCCGCCACGGTGTTCAAGGGCCTTGAGGACCTATCCACCCTGCGCCCGGAAGTTGCCGGCAAGATCGACCTGCTGATCGTGCGCGAACTCAACGGCGACGTGTATTTCGGCGAGAAGGGCACCCGCACGCTGGAAGACGGCCGCCGTCAGGGCTGGGACATGATGTCCTATGCTGAGGACGAAGTGCGCCGCATCGCCCACGCCGGCTTCAAGGCCGCGCAGGGGCGCTCCGGCAAGCTGTGCTCGGTGGACAAGGCCAACGTGCTGGAAACCTCGCAGCTGTGGCGCGACGTGGTGATTGAGGTTTCGGCCGAGTACCCGGACGTCGAACTGACGCACATGTACGTCGACAACGCGGCGATGCAGCTGGTGAAGAACCCCGGCGCCTTCGATGTGATCGTCACCGGCAACCTGTTCGGCGACATCCTGAGCGATCAGGCCAGCATGTGCGTCGGCTCGATCGGCCTGCTCGCATCGGCCAGCCTCGCGGAAGGCAGCTTCGGCCTCTACGAGCCGATCCACGGTTCGGCCCCGGACATCGCGGGCAAGGGCCTAGCTAATCCAATGGCGACGATCCTTTCCGCCGCCATGCTGCTGCGCCACTCCTTCGGTCTCGAAGCCGAAGCGGCCCGCATCGAAGCCGCCGTTGCGGCCGCGCTCGCGGACGGTATCAAGGGCGGCGACCTCGGCGGCTCGGCCGGCACGAAGGAAATCGGTGACGCGGTGCTTGCGCGCCTGTAAAGGTTGCGCCGCTACGCAATAATCGTTTCTTGACGTTTACAACCTAAAAACAGGGCGCATGAACATTTCCACGACCGATCTCGCGCAGGCTTCCGAAGCCGCCGTTCGCGCAGTTTCGCCGCAGGCGAAGCCGCTGGAACTGGCGGTGGTCCTGCCGACCTACAACGAGCGCAAGAACATCGCGACGATGATCGAGCGACTCGACAAGGCGCTCGCCGGAATCGCGTGGGAAGCCATCTACGTCGACGACAACAGCCCCGACGGCACCTCGGACGAGGCGCGCCGCTTGTCGCTGTCCGATCCGCGCGTGCGCTGCATCCAGCGCATTGGCCGCCGCGGCCTCGCCAGCGCCGCGATCGAGGGGATGTGCTCCACCGCCGCCCCCGTGGTCGCGGTGATGGACGCCGACCACCAGCACGATCCCGCGCTGCTGCCGGGCATGCTCAAGGCCGTCGCCTCGGGCGAGTACGACCTCGCCTATGCCTCTCGCTTCGCCGAGGGCGCCAGCACCGAGGCATGGGGCCGCCCCGACCGCGTCAAGGCATCGGGCTTCGCCAACCGCATCGCCAACAAGGTGACCGGAGTAGAGCTGACCGACCCGATGAGCGGCTTCTTCATGCTGCGCACCCAGACCCTGCGCGCCGACGCGCACCGCTTGTCGGGCGTCGGCTTCAAGATCCTGCTCGACATCCTGGCCACGGTGGACACCCCGCTGCGCGTCAAGGAATTCCCCCTCAACTTCGCCGCGCGAGCAGAAGGCGAAAGCAAGCTGGACCAGACCGTCGTGTTCGAATTCCTCGTGGGCCTTTACGACAAATGGCTGGGCCGGATCATCCCGACCCGTTTCGCGCTGTTCGGCACCGTGGGCGCCATGGGCGTGGTGGTGCAGCTGGCGGTGCTGTGGACGATGCTCCACGTCGTCTTCGGCGAGCGTTTCGTCTACGGCAACTGGTCCGAGAGCACGACCTTCAACATTGCGAACACGATCGCCGCGCTGGTGGCGATGACGTTCAATTTCGTGCTCAACAACGAACTGACTTATTCGGACAAGCGCCTGCGCGGCTTCGCACCGCTGATGCGCGGCTGGGCGCAGTTCGCGCTGACCTGCTCGCTGGGCCTGCTCACCAACATCGGTTCGGCCGCCGTGCTCAAGACCATCGGCATCCACGACGTGCTGGCGGTGATCACCGGCGTGCTGCTGGCCTCGGTGTTCAACTTCGCGCTCTCGTCGAAGTTCGTCTGGGGCAAGTACTGATCCCGAACCGCACGCAAGCGGTTCTGCTGGGGCTGACGGCGCTATGGGCGCTCGTCAGCCTCATTGATTCGCCGTACCCGAGCCTCGCACCGCTGCAGAACCTGCCGACGCTGGTGATCGTCGCGGGGTTGTGGCTGGCGCTGCGGCGCTGGCCGATGCCGACGAGCGCTGTAGCCTGCGCCTGCCTGTTCCTGTGGCTGCACACGCTGGGCGGACGCTACATCTATTCCTTCGTTCCCTATGAGGACTGGGCGAGGGCGCTCGGCCTGCCGTCGCCCGCGGCGACGCTGGGATTGCAACGCAATTCGTGGGACCGGCTCGTCCATTTCAGCTTCGGGGCCTGCTGGGTCCATCCCATCTCGGCCTGGCTGGCACGGCACCGCAAGCTCTCGCTTTCGCTGGCGACTTACATCGCGGTCGAGTTCGTGCTGGCGGGCAGCGCGATCTATGAAATCTTCGAGTGGCTGTTGACCGTGTTCATGGCCGGGCCCGACGCGCTTGCCTACAACGGGCAGCAGGGCGATCCGTGGGACCCGCAAAAGGACATGGCGCTCGCCGGGATAGGCGCGGTGGCGGCGGCAGGGTTCCTGCGGCTGCGCACGCGGCTTACCGCCAGCTAGGCAGCCACATCCACAGGTTGTAGGCGTCCTTGAAGGGCAGCGGCCAGCCCGAGATGATCGGGTAGAACACCACGAACAGCGCCAGCGACAGGCCGAAGACCCACCGCGCCACAAGCCGCCAACGGTCGCGCCGGTCCCACAAGGCGTCGAGGCCGAGCGCCAGCAGCGCCATCAGGAACGCGCCGGGCAGCAGGTAGTGGTAGTAGAACTGCACCGGCTTGCCGTTCACCGCCCACATGCCCACGCACACGAAATAGAGCACCGCGAAGAACAGCACGTCGCGGCGGCCGCGGAAGAGGGCGGCCCACACACTCCAGAAGAACGCGAGGAGGCCCGCGATCATCGCCATCGGATTGCCGATCATCACCACGCCGCGGTGCGCGCCGTCGACATTCTGGAACAGATACCAGATGCCCCGCCAGTCGACGATCCACTGATACCAGTACGTCTTGTAAGGGTGCGGCTTCTTCACGCTATCCTGCAGGCGTACCATCAGTTCGTGCTGCTGGACGAAGCCCCAGGGCGAGAGCGTGTGGTGCGGGTAGAACATCGCCGGGATGAACGTCGCCCAGTAGACCGCGATCGGAAACAGGCCGAGCCACAGCGCGGCCTCGATCAGGCTCACGCCCTTGATCGGCCCGGCGCCGCGCTTGCCGATGAAGACCGGGCCGGTATCCGCGATACGCATGGCGAGGAAGGCGAGACCCGGCATCGCCAGCGCCGGAGCGCCGCTCCACTTCGCGCCCAGCGACAGGCCGAGGGCCAGGCCGCTCAGGATCAGGTGCATGCGCGCGATGCCGGTGCGTTTCGCTCGCCATGCGGCCGCGAACTGCCACAGGCCCACCATGCACATGCCTGCGGCGATCATGTCGAGCATGGCGATGCGGCTTTGCACGAACCACATAAAGTTGGTGGCCAGCAGCGCCGTCGCCAGCACCGTCGCGCGGCGCAGTTGCGTCACATGCCAGACCAGCCGCGCAAAGGCGAACAGGCCGAGTCCGCCGAACAGTGCCGGGCCGAGGCGCCACGCCAGCGGCTTGTCGCCCAGCAGGTGGATGAAGCCGGCGATCACTTCCTTGGCGAACAGCGGATGTTCGCGGTTGGCGGGGATCAGCTCCAGCAGCTTGAGCGCGGCGGGGACGTAGTGAACCTCGTCGAAGTAGTAGCGCGAGGGGATCGTCAGCCGCCACAGCACCAGCGCCTCGAACGCCGCGACGATGAGAAGGCACCAGCCGAGCGGATCGCGATTTTGACGGGAGAGTGGCATCGGATGCGCGGATAAAGAGGGGCGCGGGTTTCGGCAAGCGCTTGAGCGGTTCGCCCCACCCCGTCCGGCTAAGCCGCTTCGCGGCCAAGCCTACCGCCCATCCCGCATGGGGGAGGGGTAGCGAGACTTGGCAGTTTGCTGCCTAGTCGCAGCGGGGTGGGCCCAGCGCGCTTGCACAGACTCGCGCGCGCCCTTAGAGGCTTGCGCCATGAAACGCACCACCGGACAGGATCGCAGCCAGACCCAGAACTGGCGCCCCGCAACCCGCGCCATCCGCGGAGGCACCTGGCGTTCGGAAATGGGCGAGACCAGCGAAGCGCTGTTCCTGACTTCGGGTTACAGCTACGACGATGCCGCCACGGTCGCCGCCCGCTTCCAGGGCGACGAGGAAGGCATGACCTACTCGCGCCTGCAGAACCCGACGGTGGCGATGCTGGAGGAGCGCATTGCTCTCCTCGAAGGCGCCGAGGCGTGCCGCACCCAGGCCACCGGCATGGCGGCGATGACCGCCGCGCTGCTGTGCCAGCTTTCGGCGGGCGACCACATGGTGAGCGCGCGCGCCGCCTTCGGTTCGTGCCGCTGGCTGGGCGACCACCTGCTGCCGCGCTTCGGCGTCGAGGTGACGCTGGTGGACGCCGGTGACACCGCGCAGTGGGAAGCGGCGATCCGCCCCAACACCAAGGTCTTTTTCTTCGAGACCCCGGCGAACCCGACCATGGGCGTCGCCGACCTCGCCGCCATCGCCGAGATCGCCAAGGCGCACGGCATCACCACGGTCGTCGACAACGCCTTCTGCTCGCCCGCGCTGCAGCGGCCGATGGAGTTCGGCATCGATGTCGTCGCCTACTCCGCGACCAAGCTGATGGACGGGCAGGGCCGCGTCCTTGCTGGCGCCGTCTGCGGTTCGGAGCAGTTCATCAACGACGTGCTGCTGCCGTTCCAGCGCAACACCGGCCCGAACCTCTCGCCCTTCAACGCCTGGGTCGTGCTCAAGGGCCTCGAGACGCTGGACCTGCGCGCCAAGAAGCAGAGCGAGAACGCGCTGGCTCTCGGCAAGTTCATGGAAGATCGCGTGCCCACGATCCTGCACCCCTGGCTCGACAGCCACCCGGCGCAGGCGCTGGCGATGAAGCAGATGGATGCTTGCGGGCCGATCTTCTCCTTCGTGCTCGATGGCGGGCGCGAACAGGCGCATGGGCTGCTCGATGCCCTGAAGCTGATCGACATCTCGAACAACATCGGCGACTCGCGTTCGCTGATGTGCCACCCGGCCTCGACCACGCACCACAACATGGGGCCGGAAGGCCGCGAGGCGATGGGCATCGGCGAAGGCATGCTGCGCATCAATGTCGGCCTTGAGGACATCGAAGACCTCAAGGAAGACATGGATCAGGCTTTGAAGGCCATCGGCCTTTAAAGTAGCGCCGACGCGGTCGCGTTGAAGAGCGACTGCCAGTTTAGCCTGCCAGCCCCCCGACGCTGGCAGGCCGTTCCCCGATAGCTCAGCGGTAGAGCATTCGACTGTTAATCGAATGGCCGTAGGTTCGAATCCTACTCGGGGAGCCAAAGTCCGATAGCGGAGCAGATTGCCGGAACCTGCTCACTTCTACACGGTTGTAGCCTGAAAGAATCGTGGTTAGGTTGCCCGTGTCATGAAGGAACTGTTCCAGCACTCCGCGATCACCGACGGCCTCACCGTGCGTGTGGCCGTCAATTTTCTGCCCGAGCAATCGCGTATCGAGGCGGGTAAATGGTTCTGGGTGTATCACATCCGGATCGAGAACGAGACCGACCACACGCTGCAACTGATGACCCGTCACTGGCGCATCACCGATGCCAACGGCAAAGTCGATGTGGTCGAGGGTGAGGGCGTCGTCGGGGAACAGCCGTTGCTCGAACCGGGCCGGAGTCACGACTACGTCTCGGGATGCCCGCTCTCGACGCCGCAGGGTTCGATGGAGGGGTATTACACCTTCCGCCGCGATGACGGCACCGAATTCCGCGCCAGCATCCCCTTCTTCCCGCTTGCTGCGCCCGCGACCGCAGGCTGATATTGCCCCGCGCGACTGTGGCGCTTAGGGAAGCGTCATGAAGCGCACGCACCTGCCCCTCAACGCCCTGCGCGTCTTCGACGCAGCGGCGCGCCATCTCTCCTTCACCCGCGCCGCCGACGAACTGGCGGTGACGCCCGCCGCCGTCGGCCAGCAGATCCGCGCGCTGGAAGACCTGCTCGGCGTGGTGCTGTTCCGCCGCACCAGCAAGGGGCTGGAACTGACCGAAGAGGCGGGTGCCGGTCTTGCCGCGCTGCGCAGCGGGTTCCTCCATTTCGAGGACGCCGTGCAGGCGATGCAGGCAGGGCAGTCGAGCCACGTCTACACCATCGCTTGTCCGCGCGAGTTCTTCGCCGCCTGGCTGGCGCCGCGCCTTGCCGCATTTCGCGCTGCTAATCCGCAAGTGCGATACGTGCTGGTCGATGGCGAGATGACGGATTTCACAGAAGCTAACCTCGACCTCGCGGTGCGCTGGACGGATGGGCCGGGCGATCTTGAGGGAGTGGCGCTCGGTAGCGCCGAATGGGTCGAAGTGGGCTCGGGCGACTGGATCGGCTGGCCGGGCGACCCCGAGCCGGACGGTGAGGGAGAAGAGGCCAAGCCGCCGGTCGTGGTGAGCGATGCCGGGCAGGCGATCGCCGCCGCGCTGGCCGGGATCGGCCGTGCGCGCATTCCGGCGCTGCTTGCGGCGGGCGTCGCCGGGCGCGATGCGGCTGTGGGTGAGCCAACGCCGAGCCGTCGTGGCTATTGGCTGGTCGCGCCGACGCCGCAGTGGCGGCAGAAGAAAGTCAAGGAACTCGTCGCGGCGCTGACGGAGTGAGTTGCCCACCCCGTCCGACTAACTCGCTGCGCTCGTAAGTCTCCCGGCCCTCCCGCAAGCGGGAGGGCAGAACAGACCTCTCATTCCCCTCCCGCTGGCGGGAGGGGGCAGGGGTGGGCTTTCATCATTCATCAGCGGTGGGCTTCCCTCAGCCCAGCAGCGCCGCTTCCTTCTCCGCCAGCAGGCGGTCGATCTCGGCGCGGCTCTTCTTTTCCGCTGCCGTCTTGAGCTGGCCGCAGGCCGCATCGATGTCGCGTCCGCGCGGGGTGCGCACCGGCGCGGAAATGCCGCCCTGGAACACGATCTCCGAGAACGAACGGATGCGCTCGGGCGTCGAGCATTCGTAAGGTGCGCCGGGCCAGGGGTTGAACGGGATCAGGTTCACCTTGGCGGGCAGCTTGTAGTGCTTGAGCAGGCGGACCAGTTCGCGCGCGTCGTCGTCGCTGTCGTTCTTGTCCTTGAGCATCACGTACTCGAAGGTGATGCGCCGGGCGTTGGAGGCGCGCGGATAGTCGGCGCAGGCTTGCAGCAGCTGCTCGATGCCGTACTTCTTGTTCACCGGCACGATCTCGTCGCGCACTTCCTTGGTCACCGCGTGAAGCGAGACGGCAAGGTTCACGCCGATCTCCTCACCGCAGCGTTCCATCTGCGGGATCACGCCCGAGGTGGAGAGGGTGATGCGGCGCTTCGACAAGGCGAGGCCGTCACCGTCCATCACCAGCTTGAGCGCATCGCGCACGTTGTCGAAGTTGTAGAGCGGCTCGCCCATGCCCATCATCACGATGTTAGTCAGCAGGCGGCCGCTAGGGTGGTAGCCGCCTTCCTCGTCATCGTCGTCACCGATGTCGTCCATCAATGCGGCGAGGCGGCGACTGTCTTCGGCGTTCTTGGGCCACTCACTGAGCGAATCGCGCGCCAACATGACCTGGCCGACGATCTCGCCCACGGTCAGGTTGCGCACGAGGCGCATGGTGCCGGTGTGGCAGAAGCGGCAGTTGAGCGTGCAGCCGACCTGCGAGGAGACACAGAGCGTCCCGCGATCGGCGTCGGGAATGAACACCATCTCGAAGTCGTGCGCGTCTGCCGTGCGCAGCAGCCACTTGCGGGTGCCATCGCTGGAATGCTGCGCCTCCACGATCTCCGGGCGGCCGATGACGAAGCGTTCGGCCAGCCAGGGGCGCATGGTCTTGGCGATGTCGGTCATCGCCTCGAACTCGGTCACGCCGCGGTGGTAGAGCCAGTGATAGACCTGCTTGGCGCGCAGCTTGGCGGCCTTCACGTCCAGCCCGGCGCCTTGGAACAGTTCGGCGATGCGCTTTTTGGGCAGGCCGATGAGGTCGATGCGCCCGTCTTCGCGCGGGGTCACGCCGTCCACCAGGGAGGGACGCGCCACGGTCATCGGGTCGACGTTGCCCGGGATCGGCGTGAGGCCGGCGGCGGTCGAGACCGCTGCGGTGGAGATGTGCTGCTCTGACATGATCGGCGGGCATATAGTGCATATCGCCCCGAAACGGAAGATGCCCGCCCGCGCGAGCCTGCGCGAACGGCGAGCGCTTTGTCAGGTTCCCGTCACACATCGCGCCACATACTCCATCCATCGACGCAGTGTTGCCGAAAAACATCAACGTTTTCGTTGTGTTAGGTTCAGGAAACTCCGGGCGGTCCATCCGCTTTTGACCAGTCCAAGGCGGGGCGACCCGCTTGCTGGAAGCCCGATGGGCAAGCGGGAACAGCCCGCCTCACGGGATCGTTTTTGGAGTACCGTTTATGAAGAAGATCCTTGTTTGTCTCGCCGCAGGAACCGCCATGGCCTCGGCCGCTCCGGCTTTCGCGCAGAACGTCGCACCGGTCGATCCGTTTTCGCAGTTCCACGTCGAGGCGCTGGGCGGCTACGACGCCACCAAGGCGGGGAGCAGCGTTGACGACGACGTCAACGAGGACAACAACAAGACGGTCGACGGGTTCACCTACGGCGTCGGCGCGGGCTACGACTTCCGCGCGGGCAACCTTGTGGTCGGCCCCGAGGCGGAAGTGACTTGGTCCACCGCCAAAACCCGCTTCAACGACGGCGAGTTCGAGGGCTTCGGCCTCGGCAACGTCAAGGCGAACCGTGATCTCTACGTCGGCGCGCGCGTCGGTTACGTGATCAGCCCGAAGACGATGCTCTATGCCAAGGGTGGCTACACGAACGCCAAGTTCGACGTTCGCAGCACCTTCGGCACGGTCGACACCAATCGCGACATCGATGCCGACGGCTGGCGCATCGGTGCGGGCGTCGAGCAGGCGGTGACGAACAACGTCTTCGCCAAGATCGAGTACCGCTACTCGAACTACAGCAAGGGCGAGATCGACTACACGAACGAGATCCCCGACAGCCAGCGCTTCAACCTCGACCTCGACCGTCACCAGGTCATGGCGGGCGTGGGCGTGCGCTTCTAAGGTTTCACGACCTCATGGCGAGGGAAGGGCGGGGCCGTGGCTCCGCCCTTCTTCTATCTGAGCCGGGCGCAGCCGATCAGCGCGGCGTCCATGGCTGAAGCCGCGCCGGGCAGGACATACGTATCGCCGAAAGGCAGCCCCCGGTCGTCGCGCGAACCGATGGTCATCGAGCGGGCCGAGCGCATGGCGGCGGTGATCGCGGCGTTGTCGGCATCGCTGCGCGGCCATGCGTCGCCGCCGCCGCCGGTCAGTTGCAGGCGCCTGTCACCGACGCGAAGGGTGATCACCGCATTCTGCGCGAGCTTGCGCGACAGCCGGAAATGCACCTGCCCCCGCGCTCCGCGACTCGGCCATGTGCCGATCGCCGCGTAGGGCTGGTAGTCACGCCGCTTTGCGCTCGGCTCGGCCTTGGCGATGGCGTAGCAGCGCGGGACGAGCGGATCGCGAAAGGCGCCCCATGTGCCGTAGAGGCCGAGGCTCTCGCGGGCGTGTGCCGAGGGGGCGAGCGCAAGGCATGACAGGGACAGGAGAGCCGCGAAGCGAAGCATTCAGAACAAGCTCCACAGCGGGTTCTTCGGGTCGGAGAGCAGCTTCACCGTTAGCGCGAAGGACATGACGACGAGCAGCGGCCGCACGCCCTTGCCGCCGTAGCGGATCGCGAGGCGCGCACCGACCTGGTTGCCCGCGACGTTCGCCGCCGCCATGCCCGCGCCCAGTAGCCACAGCACCTTGCCGCCCGCGATCATCGCCAGCAGCCCGGCGACGTTGGTGGACAGGTTCAGGAACTTGGTATTGGCGATCGCGCGCACGAGGCCAAGTCCGCCCAGCGCCACCAGCGCCGTCGTCAGGAACGAGCCGGTGCCGGGGCCGAAGAAGCCGTCGTAGAAACCGATGCCGGTGGTGATCAGCGTCAGCCCTAAGCGGCCGACGCGGGCGTGGCGATCGACCTCGCTCATCGGCGGGGCGAGCAGGAAGTAGAGGCCCATCGCGATCAGCAGCACCGGCACGAAGGCGGCGAGGAACTTGGGATCGACGAACTGCACCGCGGTTCCGCCCGCCACCGAGCCGACGAAGGCGCCGAGCGCCGGAAAGGCGAAGGCCTTGAGGTCGACATGCCCGGCGCGGTGGAAGGTCAGGAAGGCGGAGGACGTGCCGATGGTGCTCTGCAGCTTGTTGGTCGCCAGCGCAGAGACGGGCGGTATGCCCGCTGCCATCAGCGCTGGGATCGTCAGCAGCCCGCCGCCGCCCGCCAGCGCGTCGACCCCGCCCGCAAGAAAGGCGATGGCGATGAGGAAGCCGATCGCTTCGACGCTCAACTCCATCATGGGTAGCTCACCGCCATGATCTCCCACTCCTTCTCGCCGGACGGCAGGCGCACGATGCGCAAGTCGCCCACGCCTGCGCCGCGCAGGGCGCGGGCGATCGGGGCGCTCCAGCCGATGCGGCCGGTGGAGGCGTCCTGTTCGTCGTCGCCGACGATGGTGATGGTCAGGCGCTCGTCGTCCTCGTCGGCGAGTTCGACGGTGGCGCCGAAGAAGACCTTGCCGCGCTCGGTCTGGTCGGCGGGATCGACGACCCGCAGCGCCTTCATGCGGCGGGCGAGGAAGGCCAGTTCGCGGTCGATCTCGCGCATGCGCTTGCGGCCGTAGAGATAGTCGCCGTTCTCGGAGCGGTCGCCGTTGCCCGCCGCCCACGAGACGATCTCCACGATCTCGGGGCGCTCCTTGCCGAGCAGGTGGTCGTAGCGGGCGCGCAAGGCGGCCATGCCAGTGGGAGAGATGGGAGGACCGGCGGGTTTCATGTCGCCGCTGATAGGGCGAGTGCGGCTCGATTAGAAGCGGCGTTTGCGCGTCATCAACCATGCCAGCGCGCAGGTGCCGACGAGCGGGCCGATCCAGTCGATCCACTGGTCCAGCTTGGGCCAGACGCGTAAATCGAACGGTCCCCACCACGGCATGTTCGCGCGCAGGCCGTGGCCGAACTGCTCGATCCAGCGATACTCCGCCTGCGCTGCCTCGCGCCCGATGAAATAGGCGCTTGCGAGCGCCGCGCCGGTCCACCAGTTGCCGGTCAGGCGGGCGACGAGGACCTGCACCGCCAGCGCCAGCAGCAGATGTTCGAGGTACATCACCGGGCGGGCGTGGCGATCAGCCCGGCGCGCGCTTGCCCGGCATCAGCCGCGAGAGCTTGTTGGCGCCGTTGTAGTCCGACTTCTCCGGATACATCGTCTCGTAGACCACGGCGTTTTCCAGCACGCGCTGGACGTAGTTCTTGGTCTCGTAGATCGGGATCTGCTCCAGCCAGTCGAGCCACTCGACGGAGCCGGTGCGCGGATCGCCGTTGGCGCGCAGCCACTTGTTCACGTTGCCGGGACCGGCGTTGTAGGCGGCAATGGCCAGCGGCAGGGCACCGCCGAAGTAGTCCTTCACGCGGCGGAAGTAGGCGTCGCCCAGCAGGATGTTGTAGCTGGGATCGCTGATCAGCGCGCCTTCGTCATAGGCGAGGCCCATCTTGCCCGCCTGCTCGCGCGCGGTGCCGGGCATCAGCTGCATCAACCCGCGCGCGCCCGCGTGGCTGAGCGCGTTCTGGGCGAACTGGCTCTCCTGCCGGGCGAGGGCGTGCACCATCGTCCAGTCGGTGCCCTGCGGGGTCGGGACCAGCGGGAACGAGATCTTGCCGAACTGGTCGAACCCGCCCGCATGCGCGCTCTGGCCCATGATGACGGCGAGGTCGCGGCGGCCGATCTCACGCGCCAGATCGGCGACGAGCACGTAGTCCTCGGCGGTCTGCGCCTGGTTGGAGATCTCGCGGTAGAACTGCACGCCGGTGCGCCAGTCGGCGTCGCGGGCGACGTCGCGCACCGCCCGCGTGATCGGCAGCGAGGCGAACGAGGTGCGCTGGGCCATGCTCGGCACCGCGCTCGGCCGGGTGTCGAGGTTGGGGATCGGGCGGCTCAGCCGTTCGAGCGAAAGCTGGCCGTAGAAGTACTGCGGATACTGCGCCGCCATCTCGAAGTAGCGGTTGGCGCCCGCCGTGTCGCCGCCCATCGCGGCGGCGCGGCCAGCCCAGTAGAAGCCCTTGGAGCGCGTGCCCGGCGTCTGCGCGGCGGCGCCGTAGCGGTAGAACAGCGGTGCGGCCTGACGCGGGCTGGAGAGGCTCCACAATGCCTTGGTCCCGCCCAGCCACATCAACGTGGTGTAGTCGTCGCGCACCCGGAAGGACTGGCGGCTGACGTCGGTGCCGGGGGCGAAGGCGTCGTCGATCGAGGTGGCGATGCGCACCGCGCTCGATGCGTCGGCGGCTTTCGCGGCGGTGAGCAGTTCGCGCACCCACTGCTCGGGCTGGGCTACCGGGCGCGACAGCGGCGGGCGATTGGCGAGCAGGCTCACCGCACCCGCACTGTTGCCCGAACGGCGCGCCTGCACCGCGCGGTTGTAGATATAGCCGGGGTCGGACGCGATGCCGGAGGGCAGGCTCATCCCCAGCGTGCCCGGGGCGGAGCCTTGCAGCAGCGTCAGGCGCTCCATGAACTCGGCGCGGCGGGCGGCCGAGACGAAGGAAATCTGCCGCTCGGCCTGCGCGGTTTCGCCCTGCCACAGCAGCGCATCCATGCGCGCGTCGTGATCGGCGGCGGTGAACTGGCCTCGATAAAGGCCGAGGAGGGCGGCCTCGTCCGAATCGATCAGCGCCCCCATGCGCCAGGCGGCGACGGCATTGGTCGCGGCATCCGCGCGGCGCATCGTCGAGAGCGCCACGGCATAGCGGCCCGCCGCGCGGCTGCCGATCGGGGCGAAGCGGTCGAAATAGCCGATCACCGCCTGGGCCGAGGGCGATTCGGTCAGCAGCGCCTTTTCGGCATAGCCCCTGATCTTGTCCTGCTGCGGATAGCCCGGATACGTCAGCAGGAACGAGGTATAGGCGGCGAAGCCCATGCGGTCGTTGGCGCTCAGCAGCTTCCACTGGTCGATCGACTGGTGGACGTTCATGTCGTGCGTCTGCATCGACTGCGCCCTTGCCGCATCCCATTCGCGGCCGTCCGGCGTCCCGTAGGGCGACGTTGACTGGGCGAGTGCGGGAACGGCAAAAACGGTGAAAGAAATGCTCAGCAGCAGGTGGGGGGCGCGCAACATGCTGGACATTTTCTCAAGAGGCTCCTTATCAGGCGCTGAACGTGACGTTCGGCAAGCGGGGTTGTTCCCCGGCTGAGCGATCATTGAGCATCGCTAAGAGGTAAAGTCCATGTTCTCCGGCTCGATTCCCGCGCTTGTCACACCGTTTCGCGACGGGGCGTTCGACGAACAGGCTTTCCGCCGCCTCGTCGACTGGCAGATCGAATCGGGCTCCTCGGCGCTCGTCCCCTGCGGCACCACGGGTGAGAACTCGACGCTGTCCAACGCCGAACACCACCGCGTCATCGAAGTCTGCATCGAGCAGGCGGCGGGCCGCGTGCCGATCATCGCCGGATGCGGCAGCAACGACACGATGAACGCGCTGCTGCACATGAACTTCTCGAAGAAGTGCGGCGCGGCCGCCGCGCTGCTGGTCGCGCCTTACTACAACCGCCCGAGCCAGGCGGGCCTGCTGGCGCACTTCAGCTACCTTGCCGAGAACAACGACTTGCCGATCGTGCTCTACAACGTGCCCGGCCGCACCGTCACCGACCTGCTGCCCGAGACGGTCTGCGAACTCGCCCGCCGCTTCCCGGGGCGCTTCATCGCGATCAAGGACGCGAGCGGCGACCTCAGCCGCGTGACCGACCACCGCATGGGCATCGGCAAGGACTTCGTGCAGCTTTGCGGCGATGACGAACTGGCCCTGCCGTTCAATGCGGCGGGCGGCGTCGGCTGCATTTCGGTGACCGCCAACGTCGCGCCCGCGCTCTGCGCCGAGTTCCAGGCCGCCTGCGCCGCCAATGATCTGGAGAAGGCGCGCGAGTTGAACGACCGCCTCTACCCGCTGCACTACGCCATGTTCGAGGACAGCTCGCCGGGGCCGTGCAAGTACGCGCTGGCGCAAGTCCACGACTGGATCGAAAACGAACTGCGCCTGCCGCTCGTCACGTGCGGCGAAGCGGCGATGAAGTCCGTGGACGAGGCCTTGGTCCACGCCGGGCTGGTGTAAGGCTTCCGCGGGGCCCCGGCACAAGTCTGGGGCGCCGCGCCTTTTCGCCTCACTCCGCTGGATTGTGCTGCTGAACGAAGCGCATCGCCGCTGCCAGCATCTGCTTGCGGGTCTCCTCGCGCGAGAGCCAGTGGTCCTCGCCTGCCAGCGTGACCAGTTCGTAGGGCTTACCGGCATCCTTCAGCGCATCGGCCATGACCAGGCTCTGGCGGTAGGGGACGACCGTATCGTCCTTGCCGTGGATCAGCAGCACAGGCGCATCGGCCCGTGCGGCGAAGCGGCGCGGCGATGCGGCGTCGAAGCCCTTGCGGTCGCCGAGTTGCTCGACCAGTGAACGGCCCAGCATCTTGGACCCCCCGCTTTCGCGAAGATCGGTGTCGTACATCAGCTTGATGTCGGCGACGCCCGCCACCGAGACCGCGCACTTGTAGAGCCCATGCTGGATCGTCACCCCGGCCAGTGCGGCATAGCCGCCGTAGCTCGCGCCGACGATACAGGCCCGCTTCGGATCGACGATGCCGCGCCCGGCCAGTTCGGCGAGGCCGTCTGAAATATCGGTCTGCATCTTGCGGCCCCACTCGCCGTCACCGGCATGGCGAAAGGCGTCTCCGCGTCCGGTCGAGCCCCGGAAGTTGGGCTGGAACACGGCATACCCGCGCGAGGCGAAAGCCTGCGCCCACCAGTCGAACGCAGGCTTGTCGTAGGCGGCCGGGCCGCCGTGGGGCAGCACGACGAGCGGCAGTCCCTTGGCCTCGCGTCCCGGTGGCAGCGTGAGGATGCCGTCCATCTCCAGCCCGTCCTGCGCCTTGTAGTCGATGGCCGAGATCGGTCCGACCTGCTCGGGAGCGATGCTTGGCCTTTCGTCGCCGACCGGATCGGCCCGGCGCTGCGCGACGTCGACGAGATACCAGGTGCCGCTGTCCTGGTTGCCGCTGGTGCGCAGCAGGACCTTGGAGAAGCCCGGCGTCCAGTCGATCAGGTCAACCTGCCTGCCCGCGAAGGCTTTGAAGATGCGGGTGATGGCGTGCTGCTGCACAGGATCGTCCATGACCGTGCGCGGCACTTCCTCCATCGTGCGGTAGCCGATGAGGATGCCGGTGGTGCGGTCTACGAAAAGGCGATCGATGGCGATGCCGGGCAGATACTCCTGAGGCGTTCCCCCGGCGAGGGGCACTTCGAACCAATGCTGGACGCCGTCCTTGTCCTCGATCTGGTAGATCACGCTCGCCCCGCCGCGCCCGAAGGCGACGAGGCTGACGTCGCCGGTCGGGTCGACGCCGCGCACCAGTTCCTTTCCGCGCAGCGTGTCGATCGTCCACAGGCCGCTTTCCTCCGCGATGTCGAGCGTGACCGAGACCGTGCCCGAGGCATCGACGAGCCAGTCGCGATAATGGTTTTCCGCGGCAGGAGGAGCGACCACGCGCGGTTTGTTGGTGGCGATGTCGACGGCGTAGAGCGTCGTGCGCCCGTGCTTCCAACTCGGCTCGCCACGGGTGGTGGTGTCGAGTGCGATGCCGCCGAAGAAACCTACCGTGCGCCCGCCGATGGTGCGCAGGCCATAGCGGCCGCGCGTGGCATTCACGATCGCGCGGTTCTTGCCGAAGACCAGCCCGGTCTCGTTGCCCGCCTTGAGCGGGATCAGCACGGTGCCGTTCATCTCCACCTTGTCGGCGGTGAAGCCGAACAGCGGCACGGTGGCGCTGTTGGTGAGGAGCACGGTGTCGGCATCGGCCCAGTCGATCCGCCGTATCTTGTTGGTGCCGCTGGCGGCGTTGAAGCGAACCTTGCCGTCCCGGGTGACCACCAGGATCCGGCGTTCGCCCTGGGACTGGGCGACGCTGGCGATGGAACCGCCGTCAGGCGAGAGGGCGGCATCCTCCACGCGGGGCAGTTCTCCATAGGCATTGAGCGGTGGCGGTTCGACCGTCGCCGCCGAAGCTGCCGGCAGCACTTGCAGGAGGAGAAGGGCGGTCGGAACGGCCGCCCGCAGGACTGTGCGCATATGAGAAATTCCCCCGAATTTGTACGCGATATTCCCGCAATTCCGGGCGTTTGCAACGCAAGGTTGATCCGGAAGGCGATGACAATCCGTTAACCGCGCCGTTCATTCGCGGGCGCGGCTGTCCATCCGGTTCGGCCGCTTCGTGGCGCGTGGAGGATTTCTCGCGCTGAACCGGATCAAAGGGGCGTTTTCTTTTCGCCGTCTTGTCCCTACATGCGGCTGATCATGGCACGCCCTCAAAACTCCGTATTCGACAAGTTCAAGACCGTTGCGGAAAACCGCAAGGCACGGTTCGACTATTATATCGAGGACAAGTTCGAGGCCGGCATCGCACTCACCGGCACCGAAGTGAAGTCGCTCCGTTTCGGCGAGGGTTCGATCGCTGAATCCTTCGCCGAGATTCGCGGCGGCGAATGCTGGCTGGTCAACGCCAACGTGCCTGAATTCAGCCACGGCAACCGTTTCAACCACACGCCCAAGCGCCCCCGCAAGCTGCTGCTGCACGAACGGGAAATCTCCCGTCTGCAGGGCGCGGTGGAGCGCAAGGGCATGACGCTCGTGCCGCTGTCGATCTACTTCAACAGCCGGGGCCGCGCGAAGGTCGAACTGGCGCTCGCCAAGGGCAAGAACGCCGCTGACAAGCGCCAGACGATCAAGGACCGCGACTGGAAGCGCGACCAGGCCCGCATCATGCGCGACCACGGCTGAGCCGGGATGAGCGCAATCCTCCACCGCATGTCCGTGTGGCTGCACCGGCAGATGCCCACTCACGCCCAGCTTGAGGGGAATCGCTTCACCGCGCCTTTCGCAAGGCGGCAGGAACTGTTCCGCTTCACCCGCCGCTCGGTCCCGCGCGGCATGGCGGTGGGCATGTTCATCGGCATCTTCGCGCTGATTCCGGGCGTACAGATCGTCGGCGCGGCGCTGATGTGCGTGCCGTTTCGCGGCAACATCCCGCTCGCGGCGGCGGTGACCTTCATCTCCAATCCGTTCACGACGCTGCTGATCATCCTCCCGCTCGCGGTCTCGATCGGCAACAGCTTCGGCTATCACGCCGACATCGCCACGGTGAACGCGATGGTGCGCGAAGGCGCGGGTTTCCAGCAGTGGTGGCACTGGCTGCTTTCCGATACCGCGCCCGCCGTGGTGATCGGCCTGTTCATCCAGTCGGTCATCGCCGCTTTCGTCAGCTATTTCCTGACCTTGTGGTTCTGGCGCTGGTGGATCGGCCACAAGCACCGCGCTCGTCGCCTGCGGCCGAAACGGGATCGCATCGAAACCCCCACGGAAACCCCCGCATGAATGAAGTCTCTGCATGAACTCTGGCATACAGCGCCCCGGACTGCGCACTGACGTCCTCGTCGTCGTCGGAGCCCTGCTTCTGAGCGCCGTGCTGATCTGGGTCGTCTCGGGCGACGTGCTGCTGATGGCGACGTTCCTCGCCGCAATCCTCGTGTTCGGTGCAGGCGCATGGGCGCTCGCCCGCCGCCGCGCGCCCGCCGCCGAGGTCGAGTTCGCCCAGCCCGACTGGTCGGTCACCGTCGCCGGGATCGAGCGCGCCGACATGGCGATCGCCGTCACCGACCGTGCCGGGCGCCTGACTTGCGCCAATTCCTGTTTCGAGAACTGGTTCGGCCCCGCTGCCGCGCCGCCCAGCCTGCCGGTTCTGCCGATCTCGCTCGAACGCCTCGCCGAAGCCACTCGTCGCGCCTGGCGCGACGGTCACGGCACGGCCGAGATCGCCAACGAGGACGGCGTCCACTGGCGCGCAGACGTGCGCCGCACCGGCAGGGGCGACGACTTCCTCGTCTGGCGCATCGGCGCCATCGGCTCCAGCGACCCGGTCGGCGAACTCGTCGCGCAGCTTGATGGCAAGCTGGGACGCGGCCTTTCCAAGGCGGGCATCGCCGCCGCGCTGGTCGATCCCGACGGCACTATCCGCGCCGCGAGCGCCGGTTTCGCCCTGCGCGCCACCGGTGATGCCCATGCCGACATGACCGGCGCCGACTTCGTCGCGCTGCTCGGCCAGGAGGAGGGCGAGCGGATCGGCTGGGCGCGCGATGGCGGACGCGGCGGCGCGCTGGTGCTCTATCACGTCCCCGTCACCGACCCTGACCGTACCGACGAGGCCGACCCCAACACGACCCCGTCGCTGATGCTCGTGGTCGAGGCCTCGCAGGGCATCGGCACCGGAGGCGGCGGCACCGGCTCCGCGCCGCATCTGGAGGCACTTCTCAGCCAGCTCCCGCTTGGCCTCGCCATGGCCGACCGCGACGGACGCCTCCTCTTCGCCAACCCGGCCTTCATGCGCGCGGCCGGCCACGAAGGGCAGGAACCGCCGACCTACCCGACCGACCTCGTCGTCAAGGATGACAAGCGCGCGCTGTCCGAAGCGATCCGTCGCTTCGCGCAAGGCCCGGCTGCGGCGGGAGACCTCGCGATCCGCCTGACCAGTCAGCCGGATGATCCCGTCTCGCTCAGCCTCGCGGGCGTGCGCGGCCTTGGCGATGCCGCCGTGTTGCTCGGGCTTACCGATACCTCTGAGGAAATGCGCCTCAAGCGTCAGGTAGCACAGGCCACCAAGATGCAGGCGGTGGGCCAGCTTGCGGGCGGCGTCGCGCACGATTTCAACAACGTGCTCACCGCCATTCTCGGCACCTGCGACCTCATGCTGATGCGCCATACGCCGGGCGATTCGGACTATGACGACATCCAGCAGATCCGCGCCAACTCCAACCGCGCCGCCTCGCTGACCCGCCAGTTGCTCGCCTTCTCGCGCCAGCAGACGCTCCGGCCCGAGGTAATCCAGGTGCCCGACGTCGTCGCCGACGTCTCGCAGATGCTGCGCCGCCTGATCGGCGAGAAAATCCAGCTTGCCGTCACCCACGACCGCGATCTCGGCCCCGTCCGCGCCGACCCGACGCAGCTCGAGCAGGTCATCGTCAACTTGTGCGTCAACGCCCGCGACGCCATGCAATCGCGCGGCGACGGTGCGGGCAAGCTGACGCTCGCGACCCGCCGCATCACCACCACCGACGTGCGCGCGATGCGGTCCGAGATCATCCCGGCGGGCGAGTACACCGCGCTCATCGTCGAGGATACCGGCGGCGGCATCCCGCCCGAAATCCTCGGCAAGATCTTCGAGCCGTTCTTCACCACCAAGGAGCAGGGCAAGGGCACCGGCCTCGGCCTCTCGACCGTCTACGGCATCGTCAAGCAGTCGGGCGGCTTCATCTTCGCCGAGACCGACGTGGGCCAAAATGGCAAAGGCGGCGGCACGCGCTTCACCGTCTATCTCCCGGTCCACCATGCGACCCCCGGCAGTCTCCCTGAAAAGGCGATCGTCGCCCCCACCCCGCCGCCGACGCAGTGGGCGGGCGGCGGTTCGATTCTGCTGGTCGAGGATGAGGACCCGGTGCGCATCGTCGCCGAACGCGCGCTCACCCGGCAGGGCTACCAGGTCACCTGCGCGCGCGACGGCGAAGAAGGCCTCGAACTGGTGGAGGAGGGCGGCCAGTTCGACCTCGTCGTCTCCGACGTCGTCATGCCCACGCTCGACGGTCCAGCCATGGCGCGCGAGATTCGCCGCTTCGCGCCCGACCTGCCGGTGCTGTTCATGTCGGGCTATGCGGAGGAGCAGCTGCGCAAGCAGATCGGCATCCCCAACGCCTGGTTCATGCCCAAGCCGTTCTCGGTCCAGCAGCTCTCCGAAAAAGTCGGGGAAGTTCTGGCGCAGACCGCCAAGGGCTGATTCCCGCGTTAAAAAACGGAAATCTGCCGAAGTTCCTATCTTGTTCTGGTGGAACGAAGCGAGTACAGGTCGCTTCGTGACGTTGACCTTTCCGGTCAGCTAGGTAGCAGGAGGTAAGTAATATGGCCGCTCAGCTCAAGCTGATCCAGGAAGGCAAGGAAAAGGACTCCATGGACCGTCAGAAGGCGCTCGAAGCCGCGCTCGCACAGATCGACAAGGCGTTCGGCAAGGGCTCCGCGATGAAGCTGGGCTCGAAGGAGACCATGCAGGTCGAAGCGATCTCCACCGGCTCGCTCGGTCTGGATATCGCACTCGGCGTCGGCGGCCTGCCGCGCGGCCGCGTGATCGAAATCTACGGCCCGGAAAGCTCGGGCAAGACCACGCTCGCGCTGCACTGCATCGCCGAAGCGCAGAAGACCGGCGGCACCGCCGCCTTCATCGACGCCGAACACGCGCTCGACCCGGTCTATGCCAAGAAGCTGGGCGTCAACATCGACGAACTGATCGTCTCGCAGCCCGACACCGGTGAGCAGGCGCTGGAAATCGTCGATACGCTGGTGCGTTCGAACGCGATCGACGTGCTGGTGGTCGACTCGGTCGCCGCCCTCGTCCCTCGCGCCGAAATCGAAGGTGAGATGGGCGACAGCCACGTCGGCCTCCAGGCCCGCCTGATGAGCCAGTCGCTGCGCAAGCTGACCGGTTCGATCAGCCGCTCGCGCTGCATGGTGATCTTCATCAACCAGCTGCGCATGAAGATCGGCGTCATGTACGGCAACCCGGAGACGACCACGGGCGGTAACGCGCTCAAGTTCTACGCCTCGGTCCGCCTCGACATCCGCCGCACCGGCGCGATCAAGGACCGCGACGAAGTCGTCGGCAACGCCACCCGCGTCAAGATCGTCAAGAACAAGGTCGCCCCGCCGTTCAAGCAGGTCGAATTCGACATCATGTACGGCGAAGGCGTCTCCAAGATCGGCGAAATCCTCGACCTCGGCGTCAAGGCCGGCCTCGTCGAGAAGTCGGGCGCATGGTTCAGCTACGATTCGATCCGCATCGGGCAGGGGCGTGAGAACGCCAAGACCTACCTCAAGACCAACCCCGAAGTCTGCGATCGTCTCGAGAAGGCGATCCGCACCAAGACCGACGGTCTGGCGGAGGAAATGATGGTCGGACCTTCCGAGGACGACGCCTGATCCGACAAAAAGACCCGGCAGGAATGTCGGGGTTTTTTGTTTCGGTAGGAAGTTGAAGGAGAAATGCGAGGGTTAACACCCTCGCGCTCCCGGGACTGTCGGCCTTGTGCCTTGCAGCGGCGTTGGGCTGTCGGGCAAAGTCCTCGTCATTGCGAGCGCAGCGAAGCAATCCATGGCGGTTTACGCGGCCTTGGATTGCTTCGCTGCGCTCGCAATGACGAATGATGGAAGAAATTAGAGGTGGGCCAAGGCCAGGATGGTACCGGCTACTGTCACGGCGGCGCCGATGCTCAGTTGGATGGGATTGGTCAGGCGCCGCAAGGGCAGGGCGAGGGATTGTTCGATCTTGGACATCTTCTGAATATACGACTGAAGCGCTTGCAGTGCTCACGCAGAGAATCGTTCACAGTCATGCGCTTTCCGCGGCGAAACCGCCTTCCATGTCGAAATGGCCCGCGGCACCATGATCCACGAAGGCAATGCGTACCCAAGACTGCTGCACGCGCGGCGACGACAGGTAACGGGGGTGCAGGGGGGCTATGCTCCCCTGCGTCTTCTTCCCTTCTTCCGTAACCCGCCCGCCACTATGGTGCAAAAACCGGCGTATCATCGCAATTCCCGACCAGTCTGACCGCAGACTCCCGCTTGCCGCCGCGCGCGGTGTCCATTATCGGCGCAAATCATGCAGACTACGAACGACATCCGCCGGTCCTTCCTCGACTACTTCGCCAGCAATGGTCATGAGGCCGTGCAGTCCGCACCGCTCGTTCCTTACAACGATCCGACGCTGATGTTCGTCAATGCGGGCATGGTGCCGTTCAAGAACGTGTTCACCGGCCTGGAAACACGCGCCACGCCGCGCGCGACGTCCTCGCAGAAATGCGTTCGCGCGGGCGGCAAGCACAACGATCTCGACAACGTCGGCTACACCGCGCGCCATCACACGTTCTTCGAGATGCTCGGCAATTTCTCGTTCGGCGATTACTTCAAGGAGCAGGCGATCACCCATGCATGGACGCTGCTGACGAAGGAGTGGGGCCTGCCGGTCGAGAAGCTGCTGGTCACCGTCTATCATACCGACGACGAAGCCTTCGACTTGTGGAAGAAGATCGCCGGTCTGCCTGAGCAGAAGATCATCCGCATCCCCACGAAGGACAACTTCTGGGCGATGGGTGACGAAGGTCCGTGCGGTCCGTGCTCGGAAATCTTCTTCGACCATGGCGACCACATCTGGGGCGGCCCTCCGGGATCGCCGGAAGAGGATGGCGACCGCTTCATCGAGATCTGGAACCTCGTGTTCATGCAGTTCGAGCAGTCTGCGGGCGAGATCGTCGGCAACCTGCCCAAGCCCTCGATCGACACCGGCATGGGTCTGGAGCGCATCTCCGCCGTCATGCAGGGCGTCCACGACAACTACGACATCGACACCTTCAAGGCGCTGATCGCCGCGTCGGAAAGCCTGACCGGCGTTCCCGCCGAGGGTGACACTCGCGCCAGCCACCGCGTGATCGCCGACCACTTGCGCTCGACCAGCTTCCTGCTGGCCGATGGCGTGCTGCCTTCGAACGAGGGCCGCGGCTATGTCCTGCGCCGCATCATGCGCCGCGCCATGCGCCATGCGCACCTGCTGGGCGCGCGCGATCCGCTGATGCACCGCCTGGTGCCCGCGCTGGTCGCCGAGATGGGCCAGGCCTATCCCGAACTCGGCCGCGCGCAGCCGCTGATCGAAGAGACGCTGGAGCGCGAGGAAGTACAGTTCCGCCGCACCCTGTCGAACGGCATCAAGCTGCTCGACGAGGCGACTGCCGGCATGGGCGAGGGCGGCGAACTTCCGGGCGAAACCGCGTTCAAGCTCTACGACACTTTCGGCTTCCCCTATGACCTGACCGAAGACGCCCTGCGTTCGCGCGGCATCGCCGTCGACAAGGCGGGCTTCGATGCCGCCATGGCGCAGCAGAAGGCCGCCGCGCGCGCTGCGTGGAAGGGCTCGGGCCAGGCCGCCGACAGCGAAGTGTGGTTCGACATCGCCGAGCGCGAAGGCGCCAGCGAGTTCACCGGCTACACCTCGACCACCGGCGAAGGCCAGGTCGTGGCGCTGGTGAAGGACGGCAAGGAAGTCCAGTCGGCGAGCGCGGGCGACGCGGTCGTCGTGCTCACCAACCAGACCCCGTTCTACGGCGAATCGGGTGGTCAGGAAGGCGATCGCGGCTCGATCTCCGGCGCGAACGGCCTCAAGATCACCGTGATCGACACCGCCAAGCCGCTCGGCCGCCTGCACGCGATGAGCGGCACGGTCGAGGCGGGCACGATCAAGGTCGGTGATGCCGTCGCCATGACGGTCAACGTCGAGCGCCGCGATGCGGTGCGCGCGAACCACTCGGCGACGCACCTGCTGCATGCGGCGCTGCGCGGCCGTCTGGGCGACCATGTCACGCAGAAGGGCTCGCTGGTCGCGGCCGATCGCCTGCGCTTCGACTTCTCGCACCCCAAGGCGCTGACCGAAGAGGACATCGCCGCGATCGAGGCCGAGGTTAACGCCGAAGTTCGCGCCAACGAACAGGTGCTCACCCGCCTGATGACGCCGGACGATGCCATCGAGGCGGGCGCCATGGCGCTGTTCGGCGAGAAGTACGGCGACGAAGTCCGCGTACTCTCGATGGGCCGCCATTCCGGCGATCGCACCTATTCGGTCGAGCTTTGCGGCGGCACCCACGTGCGCGCCACCGGCGACATCGGCGTGTTCCGCATCGTATCGGAAAGCGCGGTGTCCTCGGGTGTGCGCCGTATCGAGGCGATGACCGGCGAGGGCGCGCGCCAGTGGCTGGTTGGCCGCGAAGACGCGCTCAAGAACGCCGCCAGCTTGCTGCGCACGACGCCGGAGGACGTGGAAGCCCGCGTCGCCGCGCTGCTCGACGAACGCCGCAAGCTGGAGCGCGAACTGGCCGAGGCGAAGAAGGCGCTGGCTCTTGGCGGCGGCGGCGCGAAGGCCGAGGCGGCTGACGAGGACGTGAACGGCGTCAAGTTCTCCGGCCAGGTGCTCGAAGGGCTCGACCCGAAGGAACTGCGCGGGCTGCTCGATCAAGCCAAGCAGCGCCTCGGTTCGGGCGTGGCGGCGATCGTCGCGGTGAACGAGGGCAAGGCGAGCATCGCCGCTGCCGTCACTGAAGACCTCACCGGCACCGTCAGCGCCGTGGAACTCGTGCGCAAGGGCGTCGAGGCGCTCGGCGGCAAGGGCGGCGGCGGCCGCGCCGACATGGCGCAGGGCGGCGGGCCCGACGGTGACAAGGCGGCGGACGCCATCGCGGCGGTGAAGGCGGCGCTGGCGGGGTGATTCTGAAGGAGGGCGTCCGCAAGACTCTGGCCTTTGCAGGCTGCGGGTTGTGGCTGGCGTCCTCGTTCATGCCTTTCTTCGGTGGCTTGGCGAAGCATCAGGTTCAGTGTCGCGGGCGGAGCTTTACCGGCGATTTCGACGACTGCTTCAACGATTACATCCCGCTTCTGGAGCTTTCGGCGCCGTTGTTCGCACTGGCGGGGCTTTATATCTTCATGCGTCTGGCGTTCGCGATCTGGTCGCCGGAGCCGGGCAATCGCCGAATGCGGTGGCGCCTCGCCCCGAAAGACGGCATTGCGGTCTACCACCCCGGATATGCGGGGCTGGCCGTCATGGGCGGCCTTTGGGCATTCTGGAGGGCGACGCTCTATCCGCTTGATGGCGTGACCGCGCCGTTCATAGGGTTCTGGCTGAGTTTCGCCGTCTGGTTCCTCACCGGAGCATGCTGCGCGTGGCGGGCAGGCGCAGATGAGACGTCGCCCCGGACTTGATCCGGGACCGGTGGCGGTCTTTAGGTGAGACCGGGCTGCGCGCGCGGCAAGGTGGGTCGTTCACGGCCAGCGGTTCCGGGTCAAGCCCGGGACGACGGGAGATTACATGGAGCCGATTGCCCGGGTCGTCGCCGATATCGCCGAGGAAATGCGCGGCATTGCCGAGCGCGGCACCGTCGCCTCCTATATTCCGCCGCTCGCGTCGGTTCCGGCCGACAAGTTCGGCATCGCCGTGGTCACGGCCGACGGCACGGTTCACGCCGCAGGCGATGCGGACGAGGCGTTTTCGATCCAGTCGATCTCCAAGGTCTTCGCGCTGACGCTGGCATTGGGCGCGGTGGGGGACCAGTTGTGGAACCGGGTGGGCCGCGAGCCTTCGGGGTCGGCGTTCAACTCCATCGTGCAACTGGAAACCGAGCACGGCATTCCGCGCAATCCCTTCATCAACGCCGGGGCTATCGTGGTATGCGATGTGCTGCTTGGCCGGTTGCAGCCGCGCGAGGCGATCGGGCAGATGCTGCGTTTCGTGCGCGAACTGGCGGGCGACGACGATACGATCCGCATCGACGAGACCGTCGCCCGCGCCGAGCAGGAGACCGGCTTTCGCAACATGGCGCTCGCCAACTACATGCGCGCCTTCGGGAACATCCATGGCGACGTGGAACTGGTGCTGGGCACCTATTTCCACTTCTGCGCGCTGGCGATGAGCTGTCGGCAGCTGGCAATGGCGGGGCGCTTCCTGATGGGGGACGGGCGTGTGGAGGGGCACCGGGTGGTCACTGCACGGCGGGCGCGGCGCATCAATGCGCTGATGATGTCCTGCGGGCACTACGACAATTCGGGCGACTTCGCCTATCGCATCGGCCTGCCGGGCAAGTCGGGGGTCGGGGGCGGCATCCTTTCGGTGGCTCCGGGGATCGCCAGCATTGCGGTGTGGTCGCCGGGGCTGAACGAGGCGGGCAACTCGCACCTCGGGCAACTGGCGCTGGAACAGCTTGTCCACCGCACGGGATGGTCGGTGTTCGAGCCGAGGGGATAGGTCCTTGAGGTGGGGCTTTCCACCAATGACGAATCAGGGGCGGCGATGCGCCGAAAGGCAGGTGACCACGCTCGCTACGACTAGCGTGAAGGCCGCCAGTTCCATCGGCGTCGGCAGGCGACCTTCCCATGCGAAGCCGTAGATCAGCGCGAACAGCGTTTCGAACAGGATCATCTGGCCGACGAGGGTGAGTGGCAGCAGGCGGCTCATCCGGTTCCACAGCGCATTGCCGAGAATCGAGGCCAGGAGCGCGACGGCGACGCAGACGGCCGCGAAAGTCAGCCATTCGGGGGCCGGGCGGCGCCAGTCCTCCAGCACGAGCGAGACGGGGAGGAGGAGCAGGGCCTGCGCTCCGGTGACGAGGCCGGTCAGCAGGTTCCACTCATAGACCGAGACTTTGGTGCGCACGAGGCAGCGGGCATTGCCGATCGCGAACGTGGTCCACGAGGCGAGGGCACCGACGGCGCAGGCGAGGCCGGTCAGTTGCGCGGTCGTCGATCCGGAGGCGGGCGAGGCCAGCGCCTGCCAACCGATGCAGACCGCTCCTCCGGCGCAGAGCAGCAGCGAGGGTGCAAGGCGGCGCAGCGGCACGGCACCATGGTCGCGGCTGCCCACGATGGTCACCGCTACGGGCAGGAAGCCGATCACCAGCGAGGTCATGGCGACCCCGCCTGACTGCACGGCGCTGGCGAGGAACACGAAGTAGGCGGTGTTGCCGAGCACGGCGAGCCAGGCGAGGCTCCACCACTCGCGCCGGGTCAGTGCTGAGAAGACCTGGCGGCGGCGCGGGGCGATCAGCACGGCTGATGCGGCTCCGTAACACAAGTAGCGGCCGATGCTCAGCTGGAGGGGGGAGAAGCTGCTCGCCAGTTCGGGGGCGAGGAACACGAGGCCCCACAAGGCACCCGCGCCGATGCCGCAGAGCACGCCGGTCAGGCGGTTGTCAGTGGGGATTGCCGTGCCTGTGGTCATCGTGTGGTAGCTTTATGTGCCGCTGAGTGCCGTTATGTGCCGTGAGCGAATATCACCTGGGCAGCGGGTTGTGCGCTCTTGATTTAGCGGTGAAACGCAACAAAAACTCGCATATGCCCAAGAAGACCGCCCCGCTCGACGCCTTCGACCGTGAAATCCTGCGAATCCTGCAGCGTGACAACAAGACGCCGCAGCGCGCGATCGGAGAGGCGGTGAACCTCTCGGCGGCGGCGGTGCAGCGGCGAATCGCGGCGATGGAGCAGTCGGGTACGATCGCCGCCAACGTCGCGCTGGTCGATCCGGCGGCGCTCTCGCTGACGGTCACCGCGATCGTCGAGGTGTTCCTGCGCGACGAGCGAACCGCCAGCATAGACCGCGCCAAAGCGCTGTTCCGCGAGACGCCCGAAGTGCAGCAATGCTACTATACGACCGGTGGCACCAGCTTCGTTCTGGTGGTCGTCACTACGGACATGAGCGCCTACGAAGTGCTGACGCGGCGGCTGTTTTCCGACCACGAATGGGTGGCTAGCTTCCGCACGCTGGTCGCCCTCGACCGGGTCAAGAGCGGCGCGGAAGTGGTTGTTCCCTAAGCTCTTTCCGCCTCACGCAGCTGGCCGGATTTCAGCGAGGGCTTCTCCGAAAGGCCGCCGCGTTCCATGATCATCTCGCGGAATTCGTCGCGCTTTTCGTGGATCGAGGCGATGATCGGTCCCATCGCGACGCCGGTTTCGACGAGCGCGGCCTCGGAAAGCTGCAGCGAACTTTCCAGCGTTTCGGGCACGGCATAGCTGGCTCCGGCACGGTAGAGTTGGGCGGCGTGGTCGGCGTCGCGGGCGCGGGCGAGAATCGGAAGGTCCGGGAACTGCTGGCGCAGCTTGCGCACGATGCGCTGGGCGGTGACGGGCTCGTCCATGGTGAGGATCACCGCCGCCGCGTCCGCCGCGCCGAGCCGCACCAGGGCGTCGCCGCGACCCGCGTTACCGAAGGCGACGGTGTAGCCGAGGCGCCGGCCGTGGGCGACGAGGTCGGCGTCGCTGTCGATCGCGAGATAGGGCCGCCCGTGCCGGGTCAGCATGTCGGCAACGAGGTGGCCGACGCGGCCGAAACCGACGATCAGCGTGCGCGGGCGGGTGGCGTCGTCGGCGGGACGGTGCGGCGTTTCGGCGCCGTCCACGCGCTTCCCCATGACCTTGCCGGCCATCGCCAGGAGCGGGGTCACCGTCAGGCCGAGCGCGGTCACGATCTGCCAGAACTGCGCGGTTCCGGGCTGGATCAACTGGGCGGTGCTGGCCGCGGTCAGCACGATCAGCGTGGTCTCCGAAGGGCTCGACATGAGGATGCCCGCTTCGGTCGCAGTGCCGCGCCGGGCGCCCATCACCCGCAGCATCACGCCGGTCACCACCGATTTGAGCACGATGACCACTACTGTTGCGATCAGGATCGAGGCGAGGTTTTCCCAGACGACATAGAGGTCGATGCTCATGCCGATGGTGATCAGGAAGACGCCGAGGGCGAGGCCCTTGAACGGTTCGGTGATCTGCTCGACCTCGGAATGGTACTCGGTCTCGGCGATCAACAGCCCGGCGACGAGGGCGCCGACTATGGGGGAAAGCCCGGCGGCGGCGGTCGCCAGCGAGGCGACGATCACCACCAGCAAACTCGCGGCGAGGAACAGTTCGGGGCTCTTGGTGCGAGCGGCCTGCGCGAACAGTGGCGGCAGCAGGTAGCGGCCGAAGATCAGCAGGCCGCCGACCACCACGGTGCCCCATAACAGGGTGTTGAGCAGGTCGCTGACACCGTCCCCGGTGTGCGGGCCGAGCGCGCCGAGCAGGAAGATGATGGGGACGAGGGCGATATCCTCGAACAGCAGCATCGCCAGTGCGGCCTTGCCGACCGGCGTGGTCGTCTCGGTGATCTTGAGCACCAGTGCGGTGGACGACAGCGCGAGCGCGAGACCCAGCGCCATGGCGCCCGAGAAGCTCTGGCCGATCGCCGCGAGGATGAAGGTCAGCGAGGCGGCGATGACGATCAGTTCGAGCGAGCCCAGCCCGAAGACCATGCGCCGCATCTCCCACAGGCGGGCGAAGGACAGCTCCAGACCGATCGAGAACAGCAGCAGGATGATGCCGAATTCGGCGAAGATATCCAGCCCGTCCGGGTCGGTGATGGTGATGTAATGCAGCCAGCGATGGTCGAACACATGGCGGCCGAGCCCGAACGGACCGACCAGCAGGCCGACGAGAATAAAGCCGATGACGGGCGTGATGCGGAACCGGTTGAACACCGGGATGACGATGCCTGCCGCGCCCAGGATCACCAGGGCGTCGGACATCATCGGGGAATAGAGATCGCTGCTGCCTGCCATGCGGGAAGCCTAGAGGTTGTAGCGGCTTGCGACAATTGCGCTGTCCACTCTTGCGCAACTTCACTTGGCGTTCAGCGAAGCGCTGGTTATAGACCCGTCCATGTTCGCACGCTCGTCGCTCAAGACCGCCATCCTCGCCGCCGCTACCGGGGCGATCGTTCTCACTGCCGGTTGCGGGGGACGGGCGAAGAATCGCGATACCGCCTACGTCGCGCGCGACGTCGATACGCTCTACGCTGCGGCTCAGCAGCGCCTGGAAACCGGGCGCACCAAGCAGGCCGCCGCGCTGTTCGACGAAGTCGAGCGCCAGCACCCTTATTCGCCCTGGGCACGCCGCGCCCAGTTGATGAGCGCGTTCAGCTATTACGCCGCGCGTGACTACAACAAGGCGATCCAGTCGGCGCAGCGCTTCCTGTCGATCCACCCGGGCAACAAGGACGCGCCTTACGCCTACTACCTGATCTCGATCTGCTATTATGAGCAGATCAGCGACGTCACCCGTGACCAGAAGACCACGCAGCAGGCCAAGCAGGCATTGACCGACGTGATGCGCCGTTACCCCGGCACAACGTATGCGCGCGACGCCAAGCTCAAGATCGACCTCGTCGACGATCACCTCGCGGGCAAGGAAATGACCATCGGTCGCTCGTACGAGCGCAGCGGCAAGTGGCTGGCGGCGACGCTGCGCTTCCGCAATGTGGTCGATAACTTCCAGACCACCAGCCACACGCCCGAGGCGCTCTATCGCCTCGTCGAGGGCTACCTCTCGATGGGCGTTCCCGAAGAGGCGCAGAAAGCGGCTGCGGTGCTGGAGCACAACTACCCGAACAGCGACTGGTACGGCCGCGCCTACAAGCTGATGGAAAAGCACGCGCCGCAGAACGTCGCGGCCTGATCTTCGCCCCTCTTTCCGGGCTTGCTCGGGGGAGGGGGGCTCAATTCATCCATTTATCTTTCTCAAGCGGCCCGCCTCCCCGGCGCGGCCGCTTTTTCGCGTGTGTTTGTCGTGGGGGGACACGCCGCCGCGATGCCTCGCCTCGTCGCTGCGCAGTTTCGCTTTAGCGCCTGATAGCTGAAGTCTATTGTCCACCAATTAAGTTGAGATTAGAAAAGCTCAACAAGAGGCGAAACGGCCTGGAGGGCAAATCACATGAGGGCGACGCGGTGCGGCCGCAGGCATTCCATGATCCCTTCCGGCCGGACCTGCAAGCGGCGCATTCGACCACGAAGCGCCGCGTGCAAGCCTCGAGCCATACCTGCCGGCCCTGAAGGGGGCAGGCCGACCAGGTGCACACCGGATCGCCGGATGCATTCAATTCCCTGACAGAGGATTTGAATAATGACTTCGTTCGTCCGCCGGACTCTTCTGGCAACCACCGTACTCGCCTCGGCGACGATCGGCTTCTCTGCGGCGCATGCCGAGGATACCGCTCCCGCCGCCGCAACCACGACCGCTGCCGCAGATGAGCAGGACAACCCCACTTCGGTCGGCACCGGTGCGCGCGATCGCGGCGCCGATATCGTCGTCACCGCGCGGCGTCGCCAGGAATCTAGTCAGGAAGTGCCGCTCGCAATCTCGGTCGTCGGCGGTGAGCACATCGATTCGACCGGCTCGTTCAACGTCGGCCGCCTGCAGCAGCTGACGCCGACGCTTCAGTATTACTCATCGAACCCGCGCAACACCGCCGTCAACATTCGTGGCCTCGGCGTTCCGTTCGGGCTGACCAACGACGGCATCGAGCAGGGCGTCGGCATCTACGTCGACGACGTCTACAACTCGCGCGTGGCCTCGGCGACGTTCGACTTCCTCGACGTGGCGCAGGTCGAAGTGCTGCGCGGCCCGCAGGGCACGCTCTACGGCAAGAACACCACGGCAGGCGCGATCAACATCACGACCAACCAGCCGACCTTCGACTTCGAGGGCAAGGCCGAGGTCTCGATCGGCAATTACAACTTCAAGCAGGCCAAGGCGGCGATTTCCGGCCCGCTGACCGAGAACCTTGCAGCGCGCATCGCGGTGTCCTCCACCAGCCGTCGCGGCACGATCTACAACGTCACGACGAACGAGCACATCCAGAGCCAGGACAACCTCGGCCTGCGCGGCCAGCTGCTGTGGAAGCCGACCGATACCATCGACGTGACCCTCGCGGGCGACTTCAGCAACCAGGACGCCAACTGCTGCGGTTCGGTCTACGTGCGCACGGGCCTGACCCAGCGCGCCATCAACCGGCAGTTCGAGGCGCTTGCGGCCGCTCAGGGCTACCAGCCGGTCAGCCGCAACCCGTTCGACCGTCTCACCGACCTCGACACGCCGCTCAAGGCGAAGAACAAGATCGGCGGCGCTTCGCTGCGCGTGAAGTGGGAACTGGGCGAGGGCACGCTGACCTCGATCACCGCCTGGCGCTTCTGGGACTGGGATCCCTCGAACGACCGCGATTTCACCGGCTTGCCGATCGTCGCGCTGTCGCAGAATCCGTCGCAGCAGGACCAGTACACGCAGGAACTGCGCTACAACTACAGTAGCGACAAGATCGACTTCGTCGTCGGGGCTTTCGGCTTCTATCAGCGCATCGACACGCAAGGCACCGAATCGCAGGGCTCGGCCGCGAGCCGCTGGAGCATCAATCCGGGCACCGTCGCCGCCGTTCCGCCGGGTTCCTCGGGCTGCGGTCCGACCGCGTCGAACCAGCTTGCCTGCGATCCCACGGTGCTTGACGGCCTCGTCGCCTACAACACGCAGTACCTCAAGAACACCAGCGCCGCGCTCTACGGCCAGCTGAGCTGGCACATCACGCCCGAGCTGACCCTGCAGCCCGGCGTTCGCCTCAACTACGACAAGAAAGAAGGTTACTACCAGCGCCGCGTGTTCGACGGGCAGGGCAACGAACTGCTGCTGAACGACGGCATCAGCAATATCCGCAAGACCGCACAGCTGGCGATCTATACGCCGCAGGAAATCTCGCCGACGTTCAGCGACTGGAACTTCAGCTACGACTTCACCGCCAGCTACAAGGTAGCGCCGGACGTACTGCTCTATGCGACCTATGCGAAGTCGTTCAAGTCGGGCGGCATCAACCAGAACGGCGTGCCGGTGGACGGCAGCAACAACCCGATCCTGGCGACCGCGACGGTCAAGCCCGAGTCGGTCCACCATTACGAAGCGGGCATCAAGACCCAGTTCTGGGACCGCAAGGCGACGCTCAACGTCTCGATCTTCCGCACCGATATCGCCAACTACCAGGCTAACGTGAACAACGGCCAGTACGGCGTGCTGCGCGGCTATCTCGCCAATGCGGGCGCGGTTCGTTCGCAGGGTGTCGAGGCGGACTTCTCGGTCCGTCCGAGCGAGCGGTTCAACGCCTACGTCAACGGCGCCTATACCGACGCGACCTATCGCAAGTTCACCGACGCGCCGTGCCCGCCGGAGCTTTCGGGCGGCACCACTGTCACGTCGACCACGACCGTCAGTCCTGCGGGCACGCCGGGCGGCATCAGCCCCGAGAACTGCGATATCTCGGGTCAGCGCCTGCCGGGCGTCTCGAAGTTCTCGTTCTCGTTCGGTGCCGAGGTCAACGCCCCAGCCAAGCTGCTCGGCAAGGAGGGTGAGGTCTACTTCGGCTACGACGGTTCCGTACGGTCGAACTTCTCGTCCAACCCTTCGCCCTCGGCCTACACCTGGATCGATGGCTACAGCCTGCACAACTTCCGCGCAGGTTTCCGCACCGAGAGCGGATTCGACGTCTACGGCTGGGTCCGCAATGCCTTCGACCAGAACTATTTCGAGCAGCTGATGGTTGGGCCGGGCAACACCGGCCTGATCGCCGGTCTGCCGGGCGATCCGCGCACCTGGGGGTTCACGATCAAGTCCGCCTTCTGAGAATCACCCGTCGACCCCTTGCCCCCGCGCCGCTCGAGCAGCGCGGGGGCATATTTATTTCGTCCAGCCGGGAACTTTTTGCGACGGGCTGATCTGAAAAACCGCTTAAATCGATTGCACTGTGAACCTTAAGTAATTTCTCAAATCCGATGATTATCCTTATGGTGGTTTTTACCAACTAAGGTGAGCCTACGTAGAGGGAACCCGGAGAAAGCCGGATGAACCGACAGGCTGGGGATGGGTCGCATAATCAATGGATATGAAGCACGATTTTCCGTTTGAGCCCGACATCCGCGTGGAGGCTCTCCAGCCGAGATCGTGGCGGCCTGAACTCGTCGCTATCGTTGCCATCTTCATTACCGTGTGGGCCGCGCTCCTCGTGCATTACCTGAGCGACAGTACCGGCTGGTAAGCCGGACTTGTGCTCAACCTGAGTGCGAAGCGGGGTGACGGGCGTTCGCGCATCCGCTAGAACGCTTCGCGAACATGCTTAGCCAGCTTTCCATTCGCAACATCGTGCTGATCGAGGCGCTCGACCTCGATTTCGCTCGTGGCCTCGGCGTCCTCACCGGTGAAACCGGTGCGGGCAAGTCCATCCTGCTCGATGCGCTGGGTCTCGTGCTCGGCAATCGAGCGGATAGTGGACTTGTGCGCGGGGGAGAGGACCGGGCCAGCGTTACCGCCAGCTTCGATGCTTCGGCGTTGCCCGCTTCGGTGCTGGCGATGATCGACGACGCCGGGTTCGAGCTTGAACCGGGCGAGCCGCTCATCCTCAAGCGCCAGCTCAAGGCGGACGGCGGTTCGAAGGCGTTCCTCAACGACCAGAGCGTCGGCGTCGCCCTGCTGCGCGAGATCGCGCCCGCGCTGGTGGAAATCCACGGCCAGCACGACGATCGCGGTCTCGTCAACGCACGCGGCCACCGCGCGCTGCTCGATCGTTTCGCAGGCGGCGAGGTCGCCGGCGTCGAGGCGGCGTGGAAGGACTGGCGCGGCGCGCAGGATGCATTGGACCTTGCACGCGAACGCGTCGCCCGCGCCGCCGAGGATCAGGACCTGTTACTCGCGCATCTCGCCGAACTGACCACGCTCGCCCCCGTCGAGGGCGAGGAGGACGAACTCGCCGGTGCCCGCGCGCAGATGCAGAAGGGCGAAAAGCTGGCCGACGATCTCGCGGCCCTGCAGCACTTGTGGACCGGCTCCGATTCGGCGCTGGCGCAATTGCGCACCGCCTCGCGCCGCCTCGATCGCATCGCCGGAGAGCACGAACTGCTGGAAGAAGCGCTGGCCGCGCTCGACCGCGCCGTGATCGAGGCGAGCGAGGCCGAGGACAAGCTCGACAAGGCGGCCGAAGCGCTGGCCTTCGACCCGGCCGAACTCGACCGCATCGAGACGCGCCTGTTCGACTTGCGCGCGGTTGCCCGCAAGCAGGGCTGCCAGGTCGATGACCTGCCCGCGAAGATGAACGAGATGCGCGCCGCGCTCGACGACATCGAAGGCGGTAACGAGCATATCGTCGAACTGGAAAAAGCGGCGCAGAAGGCCGCGCTGGCCTATCGCGAGAAGGCGGGCGCGCTCCACGATTTGCGGCGTGCGGCGGCGAAAAAGCTCGACGCAGCCGTGGCGACGGAACTGGCGCCGCTCAAGCTGGATGCCGCGAGGTTCCAGACTTCAGTGGTGCGTCTTCCCGAGGAGCGCTGGGGCGCTTCGGGCATGGATGCGGTGGAATTCCTCATCAGCACCAACCCCGGCTCGGACTTCGCGCCGCTCGGCAAGATCGCCAGCGGCGGCGAATTGTCGCGCTTCATCCTCGCGCTCAAGGTCGCGCTGGCCGAGGAGGGCGGCGCGGCGACGGTGATCTTCGACGAGATCGACCGCGGCGTCGGCGGTGCAGTGGCCGACGCCATTGGCGAACGCCTCTCGCGCCTTGCGTCCAGCGGGCAGCTGCTGGCGGTGACGCACTCGCCCCAGGTCGCGGCGCGGGGGGACAAGCATTACATGATTGCCAAGTCCAGCCAGGGCACCGTTACGCGCACCTCGGTGACGCCGCTTTCGGATGCTGAACGCAAGGAGGAGATCGCCCGCATGCTATCCGGCGCGCAAGTGACCGACGAGGCGCGCGCGCAGGCGGACAGGCTGCTGGTGCGGGTGTAAGCAGCAGACTGGTCCCGGCTCGCGCAACGTTGCATAGCGCAAATCATGACTGCCGATTCCCCGAACGAAGCCGAAGCCGCCAACGAACTCATGCGGCTTGCGCGCCAGATCAACCGCGCCAACCGCCTCTACCACGCCGAGGATGCGCCGGAGATCAGCGACGCCGATTACGACGCGCTGGTGCGGCGTAATGCGGAGCTGGAAGCAGCGTTCCCGCATCTTACGAGACCCGATTCGCCCAGTAACAAGGTCGGTCACGAAGTCGCTGCCTCACCGCTCGGCAAAGTGACGCACGAGGTTCGCATGATGAGCCTCGACAATGCCTTCACCGACGAGGAAGTCGGGGAGTTCCTGACGCGCGTGCGGCGGTTCCTGTCACTTGCCGCCGAGGAACCACTGGTGATGACGGCGGAGGACAAGATCGACGGCCTCTCCTGCTCGCTGCGCTATGAGCACGGCAAATTGGTGCGCGCCGCTACGCGCGGGGACGGGCAGGTGGGCGAGGACGTTACCGCCAACGTCGCGCATATCGCCGACGTCGTGCAGGAACTCGAAGGCGAAGATATTCCCGAGGTCTTCGAGGTGCGCGGCGAAGTCTACATGGAAAAGGGGGCGTTCCTCGCCCTTAACACCCAGTTGATGGACGAGGCGCGCGCGCTGGCCGACAGCAAGGGCGAGGCGTTCGACGACAGCAAGGTCCGCCAGTTCGCCAACCCGCGTAATGCGGCTGCCGGCTCGCTGCGCCAGAAGGATGCCAGCGTCACCGCGAGGCGCCCTTTGCGCTTCTGGGCGCACGGTTGGGGCGCCGCCAGCCATGTGCCCGGCGCGAGCCAGCATGAAGTCATCCGTCGCATCGAAAGCTGGGGCCTGCCGGTCTCGCCGCAATTCCGCCAGTGTCACTCGCTCGACGAGATGCTGGCCGCCTACCGCGCCATTCGTGATGGCCGCGCCGCGCTGCCGTTCGAGATCGACGGGGTGGTCTACAAGGTGGACCGGCTCGACTGGCAGCAGCGGCTGGGCTTCGTCGCCAAGGCGCCGCGCTGGGGCATGGCGCACAAGTTCCCCGCGGAGCGAGCGGAGACCACGCTCGAATCGATCGATATCCAGGTCGGGCGCACCGGCAAGCTGACGCCGGTGGGACGCCTCAAGCCGGTGCTGGTGGGCGGCGTGACGGTCACCAACGTGACGCTCCACAACCGCGACGAAATTGCCCGCCTCGGCGTGCGTCCCGGTGACCGGGTGGTGCTCCAGCGCGCGGGCGACGTCATCCCGCAAGTGGTCGACAACCTCTCCCGCGACGAAGAGCGTGAGCCTTACGTGTTCCCGGATCATTGTCCCGAATGCCAGTCCGAGGCTGTAGCAGCCGAGGGCGAGGTGGACGTGCGCTGCACCGGCGGCCTGATCTGCCCCGCGCAGCGGACCGAGCGTCTGAAGCACTTCGTCAGCCGCGCCGCACTCGACATCGAGGGGTTGGGCGAAAAGACCATCGACGAATTCTTCAAGGCTGGCTGGCTCGAAAGTCCGGCCGACATCTTCCGCCTGCGCAAGCGCCGCGAGGAGATCCTGGCCCTCGAAGGGTGGAAGGACAAGTCTGTGGACAACCTGTTGGCGGCTGTGGAAAGCAAGCGCAGCCCCGACGCCGCCCGGCTCCTGTTCGGCCTCGGCATCCGCCACGTCGGGGCCGTGACCGCGCGCGATCTCCTCAAGCGCTTCACGACGCTTCCCGAATTGCGTGCTCTCGCCGAGCAGGCGCAGGTCAAGCAGGGCGAGGACGAAGTGAAGGCAGCAAGCGACGCCTATGCCGAATTGATCTCCATCGACGGCGTCGGCCCGGTGGTGGTCGAGGCGCTGGGAGACTTCTTCCACGAGGAGCACAACCGTGCTGTCTGGGACGACCTGTTGAGCGAGGTGTCGCCGCCGCCTTACGTCGTCGAGACTAAGGAAAGCGAAGTCTCGGGCAAGACCGTGGTGTTTACCGGCAAGCTGGAGACGATGAGCCGCGACGAAGCCAAGGCACAGGCCGAGCGGCTGGGCGCCAAGGCTGCGGGATCGGTATCGCCAAAGACGGACATTCTGGTCGCGGGACCGGGGGCGGGCTCGAAATTGAAGAAGGCGGCCGAGCTGGGGATTCGGGTGCTCAGCGAAGAAGAATGGGCCGAGATCGTTCGCGCGGCGGGATAAGGTAAAGCAAAGCCCTCCCGCGAGCGGGAGGGCCGGAAGGCTGGCCCCGAAGGGCTGGCCGGAATGCTTCTCAGCTACGCGCGACGTGCAGGGGGATACCGCAGCGCGATAGGCTCAACTGTAACGGCCGCGGCGCTCGTGCACCTGACGGTAATGCTGGACGCGCGTGGCGCGCAGACCAGCCATTCCTTCGCGTTCGATCGAGCGCTGCCAGGAGGCAAGCTCTTCGAGCGTAAGATCGTAGCGCTCGCACGCTTCCGCGATGGTCAGCAGTCCACCGCTGACTGCGGCGACCACTTCCGCCTTTCTACGAACCACCCAGCGTGAAGTGTTGGGCGGCGGCAAGCTGTCTATGCTCATCGGTTCGCCGAGCGGACCGGTGATGACCGTCGGACGGTCGTTCTTAACGTCTTCCATGGTTGGCCTCGTGAAATCTGGCTGCCAACCCCCTGTCGATGTCTATTCTGCGTATTAAACCTTAACTTGAGGCAATCGCGGTTGGTTAATTGATATTTACGATGTTTTACATATTCTCGGGGAAAAATTCATAAAAATGCAATCGATACAGCCGCCAAATCTTTACCGACCGTTTACCAGTGTTAATTACCTTTACCTCCAGACCAGATCCATTGCTCAAGAGAGGTAAACGTGCAGAGCCGCCGCAAGCTGTCGACGCATGCTTCCGCCGTGGCGCGGCACGTGACTTCGGACGGCTGCCAGTTCGTGATCGAGCGGGCAGGCGTGGCTGCGGGACAGTGCTTCAGCTTCGTGGTGGACGATTATCCGCCGGTGCGCGGCACCGTGCGCTGGGTGGTCAAGGACCGCATCGGCTTCGCCTTCGACCGGCCGATCTCACGCGACGCACAGGCCGCGATGCTGCGGCGCAGTCGCGTGGTTCAGGGGCTGGAACTGCTTCTGGTGTGAGATTTGGGTCAGGGGCGCGTTAACGCCCCCGCTTGCGCATCCACAGGATCGACCAGTCGCCGTTGACCATGCGCGCGGCGAGGCGCAGGCCCGCCTTGCGGCAGGCGGCGCGCACGGCGGCTTCCTGCGTTTCCAGCAGGCCCGCCAGCAGCAGGTGCCCGCCCGGAGCCAGCGCCTTGCCGAAATCGGGGGCGAGGTGGACCAGCGGCCCGGCGAGGATGTTGGCGAGGATCAGGTCATAAGGCCCACGCGCCTCCAGCACCGGATGGGCCATGCCGTCCGCTACCGTCATCACCAGTTCGCCGCGCCGGGCGCCCATGGTCACGCCGTTGGCCCGGGCATTGTCTTCGACCACATTAACGCAAACGGCGTCGATGTCGCTCGCCGTCGCCAGCGCGCGGGGCCAGAGCGAGAGCGCAGCGAAGGCGAGAAGGCCGGTGCCGGTGCCGATGTCGGCGCAATTGCGCACGACGAGCCCTTGCGCCTTCATATGGGTCAGCATCGCCAGGCATCCGGCGGTCGTGGCGTGATGGCCGGTGCCGAAGGCCTGGCTGGCGGGGATCGCGAAGTCGAAGACGCCGGGCTCGTCCACTGCCGGGTGATCGGGCGTATGAACGTGGAAGCGGCCCGCGCGGATCGGTTCCAGCCCTTCCTGGCTGGTGACGAGCCAGTCGGTTTCAGGCAGTTCCTCGGCGATCAGCTTGGGTTTCGTGTCTGCAAACAGCGCCGTGATCGCGACGTTGTCGGCCTTGCTGGGCTTGCGATCGAGCCAGGCTTCGAGAACCCAGTCCTCGGGTTGGTCCTCGGCGACTTCGCGGCCGGAGAGAACGATCTCGTGATCCCAGTCCCAGGCGTCTTCATGCGCGACGAGAGCTGCCTCGATGACGGGGCGGGCGGCGAAGACGGTGACTTTCCAGCTCACTTGGCATTTTCCTTGGCAAGACGCTGGGCAAGGCGCCCCTCCGCGAATTTCGCATAAGCGGGGCAGGCGTTCTTGTCCGCGAGCGGCTTCGTTCCAGCGAAGCGCTCCATCATGTCGCTCTGGCCGGGATGCGGGGTGAGCAAGACGTCGCAGGGCAGGGCGGCCATCACCGGCAGGCCCTTGCGGATCGCCGCGACGCGCGCCGGGTGGTCGGTGAAACGGTAGCCGTCGGACGAGATCGTCGAGGAACTGTCGGCATAGGCAATCTTGCGGCACCCGGCCTTGGGCGCGCAGGAGGTCCAGGTCCAGCTTGTCGAGCCGGGCGCGTGAACCGGCGTCGCATGGGCGGTCAGGACAAGATTGCCGACAGTGACGGTGTCTCCGTTCTTCAGCACGCGATCGACGCGAACCGGGGCCATAGGGTCGAGACCGTTGAATTGCGGGTCGTCGGCGCTCGGCTTGCCGCTGGCGAGAGCCGCTTTCTGCGCGGGCAGGGCTGCAACTTTTGCACCCGTTGCCTGCTGCAGTGCGGCAAGGGCGCCGACATGGTCAAAGTGCTCGTGACTGGCGACGATCCAGCGCACGTCTCTGGGGTTGAACCCGGCGCGCCGGATGTTCGCCAGCACCAGCGGGGCAGCCTTGGTCACGCCCGCGTCCACCAGCACATGTCCCTTGTCGCCCGTCACCAGGATCGCGGAAATGCCGCAGGTTCCCACGTACCAGGTATTCGCGAAGATGCGCGCAGGGGGAGCGGGGTCCGCCCATTCCTCCTTGCCCTCGCATGCCTTGGCGAGCGTCGCAGGCGTTACCGCTCCTTGCTCTGCGGCGCGGGCCACGAAGGGAGAAATGGCCGTCAGGGCAGCCAGCGCGATAGCCAGGGAGGTGCGACTCATGCGCGATGCTTTACGGCGCGCCTGTAAGATAGGCCAGTCCACCACGCAGATGTTGCGCCGCAGAACTTGCACCGTCCCTCGATTTGTCTAAGGGGGCTTGCAATAGGGCAGTTCATGACACTGCCGCAGGCAAGGGGATTCGTAAGCGCCATGGCAAACGCCGGGACCAAGAACCGTCCGCTCTCGCCGCACCTCCAGATCTGGAAGTGGGGCCCGCACATGTTCGTGTCGATCCTCCACCGCGTCACCGGCGATGGCATGGCATTCGCCGGCCTCGCTGTGCTGCTGTGGTGGCTGGGCGCGCTCGCCGGAGGCCCGGCCTCCTACGCGACGTTTGCGTGGGCGATGACGACGCCGATCGGCTATCTGGTGCTCGTGGGCATCTCGTGGGCCTTCTTCAGCCACATGGCGAGCGGCATCCGCCACTTCTTCCTCGACGTCGGCGCCGGCTTCGAACTGCAGGCGAACCGCCTGTGGTCGATCCTGTGCCCGGTCCTGGGTGTCGTTCTCACCGCCGCCTTCTGGGCGCTCCTGCTGCTTCGCTGAGGGTAACGAACAATGGGTAACGGAACCTCCATCGGCCGCGTGCGCGGCCTCGGCTCGGCAAAGGGCGGCGTCCACCACTGGCTGCTGCAGCGCTTCACCGCGATCGGCAACCTGATCTCGGTGCTGTTCCTGATCGTCTCGCTGGTGCTGCTGCCGGACTATTCTTACGGCACCATCGTCGAATGGATCGCACGTCCGGTCCCGGCCGTGATGATGATCCTGCTGGTCGTCACGACCTTCTGGCACGCACGCCTCGGCCTGCAAGTGCTGGTCGAGGACTACCTGCACGACCACGCCAACAAGTTCGCCGCCATCGCCGCGCTGAACCTTGCCGCTTGCGGCGGGATCGCGTTCGGCGTGTTCTGCATCGTCCGTATCGCGCTGGGAGCACACGCCTGATGTCCGCGCCTGCCTACAAGATCATCGACCACACCTACGACACCGTCGTCGTCGGCGCCGGCGGCTCGGGCCTGCGCGCCACGATGGGCTCGGCCGAAGCCGGCCTGAAGACCGCGTGCATCACCAAGGTGTTCCCGACCCGCTCGCACACCGTTGCGGCGCAGGGCGGCATTGCCGCCAGCCTCAAGAACAACACGCCGGACCACTGGACCTGGCACATGTACGACACCGTCAAGGGGTCGGACTGGCTGGGCGACCAGGACGCCATCGAATACATGGTGCGCGAAGCTCCCGCAGCCGTGTACGAGCTGGAGCACGCAGGCGTGCCCTTCAGCCGCAACGCCGACGGCACGATCTACCAGCGTCCGTTCGGCGGCCACATGCAGAACATGGGCGAAGGCCCGCCGGTGCAGCGCACTTGCGCCGCCGCCGACCGTACCGGCCACGCCATGCTCCACGCGCTGTACCAGCAGTCGCTGAAGTACGACGCGGACTTCTTCATCGAATACTTCGCGATCGACCTCATCATGGATGGCGGCAAGTGCGTCGGCGTGATCGCGCTGTGCATGGATGACGGCACGATCCACCGCTTCCGCTCGCAGGCCGTCGTGCTCGCGACCGGCGGCTACGGTCGTTCGTACTTCACCGCGACGTCTGCCCACACCTGCACCGGCGACGGTGGCGGCATGGTGCTGCGCGCCGGCCTGCCCCTGCAGGACATGGAATTCGTCCAGTTCCACCCGACCGGCATCTACGGCGCCGGCGTTCTCATCACCGAGGGCGCACGCGGCGAGGGCGGCTACCTGACCAACTCCGAAGGCGAGCGCTTCATGGAGCGTTACGCGCCTTCGGCGAAGGACCTTGCCAGCCGTGACGTCGTCTCGCGCTCGATGGCGATGGAAATCCGCGAAGGCCGAGGCGTCGGTCCGCACAAGGACCACATCTACCTGCACCTCGATCACATCGATCCCAAGGTGCTGGGCGAGCGTCTGCCGGGCATCACCGAGAGCGGCAAGATCTTCGCGGGCGTGGACCTTACCCGCCAGCCGCTGCCGGTCGTTCCGACCGTGCACTACAACATGGGCGGCATCCCGTGCGACTATAACGGCCGCGTGATGACCATCGGCCCCGACGGCGATCCCGAAACCGTGGTTCCGGGCCTGTTCGCGGTGGGCGAGGCGGCTTGCGTCTCGGTTCACGGCGCCAACCGCCTGGGCTCGAACTCGCTGATCGACCTCGTGGTGTTCGGCCGCGCGACCGGCCTGTACCTCAAGGAAAACCTGACGCCGAACGGCACGCAGGCGGAACTGCCCAAGGATTCGGCCGATCTGGCACTCACCCGCCTCGACCACTTCCGCAATGCCAACGGCTCGTCCTCGACGGCGGAAATCCGCACTGAGATGCAGCGCACCATGTCGCTTCACGCGGCGGTGTTCCGCACCGACGAACTGATGGTCGAGGGCAAGGAAAAGCTCGCCGCGACCTATCAGAAGATGAACGACATCAAGGTCACCGATCGCGGCCTGATCTGGAATTCGGACCTGGTGGAGACGCTGGAGCTGGACAACCTGATCTCGCAGGCCACCGTGACCCTGCACGGCGCACAGAACCGCAAGGAAAGCCGCGGCGCGCATGCGCACGAGGACTTCCCGAACCGCGACGATGTGAACTGGATGAAGCACACCGCGACCTGGTTCGACGGCTGGGGCGGCAAGGGCGGCGACGTTCGCATCGACTATCGCCCGGTGCACGAATTCACGCTGACCGACGACGTCGAGTACATCAAGCCCAAGGCCCGCGTGTACTGATATCGGCGAAAGCTGAATAACGAGAGGAGGGCGGCGCAGCGGCAAGGCTGCGCCGCCCTTTTTCGTTTCACCCCCAGCCCCTCCCGCAAGCGGGAGGGGAGAAAGTGCGAGAATGCCCCTCCCGCAAGCGGGAGGGGAGCGAGACTTGGGCCGCAGGCCCTAGTCGCAGCGGGGTGGCGTACCGGCGCGCAACCCTTCGCCCTGCCGTGCATTGCAGCGGGTGAAAGGAACCCCCATGCAACGCACCGACGTCGATCCCCTGCTCGAGCCCAACGTGCACCGCGACCCGCTCGTGCGCGAGATGGAGCGCGCGCCCGGCAGCACCTGGGGCTGGGTCATGGCCTATGGCGTGCTGCTGATCCTTGCCGCGTTGATCGTGCTGCTCAATCCGCTGGTGGCGGGCGTGGCGACCGGGCTGATCCTCGGCGTAATCCTCATCGTCGCAGGCGTGGCAGCCGTTGCGGCGGGCTGGACCTCGCTGTCGAGTCGCGCGCGGTGGACGGAGATCCTGCTCGGCGTTCTCGCGCTGCTGGCGGGCATCTTCGCCGTGGCAGACCCGGTTGCGGGCGCGCTGTCGCTGGTCATCGCCATCGGGCTATGGCTGGTCGTCTCCGGCGTGTTCCAGATCGCCTTCGCGCTCAAGGCCCGCCACGACAAGGGCTGGCGCCTGCTACTCGGCGTGCTCGACGTGGTGCTGGGGATGGTGCTGCTGTTTTCGAGTGCGGCGACGGGCCTCGCTTTCCTCGCTATCATCGTCGCGATCAGCCTGACGGTGCGTGCGGTTTTCCTGATCCAGCTGGCCCTGCTCCTCAAGCGCAGCTGAGTTGACATTCACCCACCGTTCATGTTTACAGACGTAGTCGATTACGTGTGTAGACGATGGAGAAATGGGTGTCCGAGTCCCCTGAACAGCCCGACCGCATTTCCGAAGCCGAGCATGCGGTGATGGAGGCGCTGTGGCAGCGCTCCCCGCTTACCGCCCAGGAAGTGTGCGAGGAAGTCTGCGGTCCGCGCGGCTGGAGCCTCGCCACGGTCAAGACGCTGCTGTCGCGCCTCGTCGCCAAGCAGGCGGTCGAGACCGAGCCTGACGGCAAGCGCTTCCTTTACTCCCCTCGCATCGCGCGTACAGTCTATATCGGTGCGGAAAGCCGCCGCTTGGTAGATCGCCTGTTCGGCGGCCGCGCGGCGCCGCTTTTCGCGCATTTGGCTGAGAGCGAACAACTCAGCGACGACGACATTGCCGAGATTGAAGCCCTGCTGAAGGAGCTGAAGTCATGACCGAGTGGCTTACCGATACGCTTCTGGCGACCGGCGTGCTGATGGCGCTGGTGCTGCTCGTCCGCCGCCCCGTCGCGCGCTGGTTCGGTCCGGGCGCGGCTTATGCGCTCTGGGCGCTGCCGATGATACGGTTGGTGCTGCCTCCACTGGCGCTGCCCCGCTTCATGGAGCATGGCTTACTGTCCAATCTTCGCTTCGGTGTAGAGCCGATCACGGCGTCTGCCGCAGGGTTTCAGGCTGCGACGCCGGTCGAGACGGTGCTGCTGCCAGCAGCCGGCCCGGTTGCGGAAGGCGCTGCCGCGCTGCCCGCCGCTAAGGTGCTGACGGCCGCTCCGATCGAGCCGGGGCTGCTGGCACAAGTGCCGTGGGCGACAGTTGCCCTGGCCGTGTGGCTCGGCGGTGCGGCGCTGTTCCTCGTTTGGCGGACGGTGACTTACCGCTGGATGCGCCGCGATCTGCTTGATGGCGCGCGCGTGGTTGCTCGATCCGACACCGTGCGGATCGTCGAAACGCCCGCGATCACCGCGCCGCTCGCCTTCGGGGTATTCGACAAGGTCGTCGCTCTGCCGCAGGGATTTCTGGCGGAGGCTGACTCCGAAACCTCCGACTTCGCCATCGCGCACGAGATGGAGCATCACGCGGGCAGCGACCTGCTGGCGCTGATCGCGATGCAGCCTCTCTTCGCGCTGCACTGGTTCAATCCGATCGGCTGGGCCGGTTGGCGCGCGGTGAGGGCTGATCAGGAGGCCTTCTGCGACGCCCGGGTCATGGCTGGCCGGCCCCGTGCCGAGCGCGCCCGCTACGGCCGCCTGATCGCTTCGATGGCTGGGGGGACGCGGCTCGGCCTTGCCGCGCCGATGGCCGGCCCGCTCTCGGGAGAGAAGCCGATAATCCAGCGTCTGAAGGCACTGGCGGCGGCCGACGTCAGCCCGACGCGGCGCGTGCTCGCCCGCAGCCTGTTCGCGCTGGCCGTCGTCGCGGTGCCTGCTACGGCGACGGTCAGCTATGCCGCGATGGACGAGGCGGAAGCCGATCCCGTCTCCGCGCCGGAAGCAGTCCCGCAGGCGCAACATTCGCGGGTGCCGCACGCTCCGCAGCCGCCGGTGCCGCCTGAGGCTCCTGAAGCACTGGCTGAGGCCGAACTGCCGGAGCCCCCAGAAGCGCCGGAGCCGCCCGAAATGCCGGAAGTCGACGTGGCTGAAGGTATCGCGCCGCCGGTGCCGCCGGTTCCTCCCGTACCTCCGGCTCCTCCCGCCGCCCCCTCCGCTCTCGCCGCACCGGCGCCTCGTCCGATGCCGAACGCCCGGGTCACGATGCGCAAGACGATGACGGCCGACGATGTTCGCCAGATGCACGACCGCTTGCGCAGCGCGGCGGATGCCCAGCGCAGCGTGGCCGATGCACAGCGCCGTTCGACGGAAGCACAGCGCATGGCCGCAGAAGCCTTGGCGCGCGCGCCCAAGGTGGAGGAATCGGTCTCGGCCGATGGCAAGCGGCATACCATTCGCATCGTGCAAAAGGACGGCTCGCGCGTTTCGACTCGGACCATGGTGCTCGACGAGAATTGCCCCGCCGACAGCCGCCGCCGCGAGGCGAGCCGCGAAAGCAACGGGTCTAGTGCATCGGTGGTCATCTGCACCGGCGAGCCCAAGGCCGCGAAATTCGCGGCAGTGAATGCCCTGCGCAGCGCCCGGGCCTCGATCGCGGCAGACCGTGCGCTGGATGCGAAGGTCCGCTCGGAAATCCTCGCCGACCTCGACGGAGAGATCGCCGACGCCCATCGCGAGGCGAACGCTAACTGACGCTCATAATGCGTGAGGCCGGCAGCCGGGGGCTGCCGGCTTTCTTACGTCAAGCCGGTCGCAGCTTCGCCGAGGTGATGTGCCAGCCTTGCGAAATACCCATGCCGCGATTGATCTGGCGCAGATCATAACTGCCGGTGAATCGCTGACGTCGGCCGTCGTCGAGTTCTGCATCGACCGTTACCGGGACGGTGACGTAGATCGACCCGGCGCCGCCCTCGACGTCTGACACCTTGCCGATATCCACGTGAACGCGGCGGGAATGGGCGTAGCCGTCGCTGAAAGCCTGCAGGGTCTGGCCGCCGGGCCCGCCGTCCGGTCCCCACAGGGTCCATGCCGAGGCATAATCGCGCGCGTTGATTGCGGCGTAGTAGCGCTTCACCATGTCGGCGGCGGCTTCCTTGCCGATGGGATCTATTCCGCCGCATTCAGGAGTTTTTGCCGCATCCTCACCGAGAATGGCGCATCCGCGGGCCACTTCGTTGCGGATCATCGCGCAGGAGTTTGCGGCGTTGCACGGCGGGGCCGTCGCGGGAGAGACGGCAATGCACTGCGCGACCAGCTTGCGCGCTGCCGCCTCCCCGATTTCGGACGAGCAGGCGATCGGTCCGGCATCGGCGGCAGGGGAGGAGGGTGCGCTTTGTGGCAGCGCTTCGATAGGGGCCGCGCTCAACGTTTCAGGAGCGGGTGAGGAAGGCGCCTCGCCCGTCGCCGTGGCAGTCGGCTCGCCGCCGCATGCGGACAGCAGCAGCACGAGCGCGCTCGCCGCAGGAAGTGCCCGAAGCATCAAGCAGCCGTCAGTTCTTGGGAGAAGGCTGGCGGGCGTCGGGCTCGGTCTTGAAGGCGAGATCCCGGTCTGACTTCGCGTCGGCTTTGGCCTCGGACTTCGCCTTCTTCTTCGCGTCCTTTTCCTGCTCCATCGCCTTGAGTTCGTTCACGCGGGCCTGGACGACGCTCGCGGGGGCGGGGGATGCGGGATAGCGGCAGCCCTTGGCGGAGCCGACACCCTTGAGGAAGCCGCGACGGGTCAGGCCCGCCTGGATCGCCGCGTTGACCTTGCGGTCCTGCGCATTGGCGCCCGAGACTTCGCGGATCAGGCCGCGAAACGGGATGAACGAGGCGACCACCCACTTGCCCACGCGCCCGGCGCTGATGCGGTCGCGCTCTTCGGCGGGGAGGTCGATGTCGGGGCCGAGGACTTCGTCGAGCTGCTGGATCGCCCCGGCGATCTGGCGGCATTTTGACAGGCCGTGCAGCGTGTAGGGCTCCGTCGTGGCATTGACGAGGAGGGGGGGGATTTCCCCGTCGCGCCCCACATTGAGGTCGGTCATCGGCGTCTTCGCCACGTCCACCGCATCGGGATCACGCGAAGTGATCGGCTTTTCATCCTGCCTGGCCGCTGCCGGAGCAGCCAGTGTACCTGCACTCAAACTCGCAACGACGATCGCACCCAGCCACTTGCGGCTCATGTCCCTGTTCTCCTGTCCCCGGCGCGCGGTCGCCGATCCGCCACCGGGTCCGCTCACGCCTGTGATGTCATCCTGTTGAAGAGAACGTGTCACATGCGTCCTCGTTCCCGGTTTCGAGGCCGCGCTTGAGCCAGCGCATGCGCTCGGCGCTGGAGCCGTGGGTGAAACTCTCCGGCGTCACCGCCTGTCCGGCGTTCTTCATCAGCGTGTCATCGCCGATCGCGCTGGCGGCGGTCAGACCTTCCTCCATGTCGCCAGGCTCGATGCGGTCGCGGTTCCTGGCGGCCCAGACGCCTGCGTAACAGTCTGCCTGCAGTTCCATCTTCACCTGCAGGGCGTTCTCCTGCCGGGGGTTCTGCTGCTGCGCCTTGCGGACCTGCTGGTCGAGGCCGGTGAGGTGCTGGACATGGTGCCCGTACTCATGCGCCATCACATAATAGCGCGCGAAGTCGCCCCGGGCGCCGAGTTGCTTGTCCATCTGGTCGTAGAAGCTGACGTCGATATAGATGCCCTGATCGGCGGGGCAGTAGAACGGCCCCATCGCGCTGCTCGCCGCGCCGCAGCCGCTGCGGGTGCCGCCGGTGTAGAAGTGCAGCATCGGCTGCTCGAAGGGCACGTTGGCCTTCTGGAACAGCGGTCGCCAGGTCTTGTCGAGTGAGGACAGCGCATTGCACGATTCGCGCGAGTAGGCATTTTGCGTGCAGATCTCTGTCGCGCTGCGCGAGCCGCCCACCGGTTGCTGCGCGGTGGTCGGCGTCTGCTGCTGCACGTTCTCCAGCGTGCCGAGCATTTGTCCCGGGTCCACGCCGAAGACTAGGGCGCCGATCAGCACGATGATCAGGCCGCCGCAGCCCAGCTTGCCGCCGCCGAGGGAAAAGCCGCCGCCGCGGCTGCCGCCTTCGGTGACCTTGATGTTGTCGGGGTCGAAATCGTCCAGCCGCATGGGTGCCGTATCCTCTTTTCGCCGTTGCCGGGCAGCGTCTCGCGTGCAGATCAATTCGCAGAACTCGGGGGTGTTCCGCAAGTCTCCCGAGTGTTGCGCGGCTGCGTCATTATCGCCGGATGAAGCGGGAAATGTTGCAACTGCACGCGATTGGAGGAAATTTTACAACCGTGCTCGAAAATGTGTCGTATAGGTGCAGCGCAATGAAGTCGGGCATCCGGGCAGTGGGACGTGCAGCAGGGAAAAGTGCGTGGAGGACGGCAGCGTTCTTCGCGCTTTTCGCCGTAGGAGTTCCCATCGGCGTCGTTGCCGCCAGCGTCAGCCGCGCCGACCGCGAGATCGAGGACCGGCTGCGCGCGCATATCCAGATCCTCGCCAGCGACGATTTCGACGGCCGTGAACCCGGCACCGATGGCGAGGCGAAGACGCTGCGCTACCTTGCCAAGCAGTGGTTCGACATCGGCCTTGTCTCGGGCACAAATGATCCGGGCAATGAGTGGTTTGCGCCGGTTACTGTCGTCGCTCACGAACCGTCGAGCGGTTCCGCCCGCTTCCTGCGCAAGGGCTTCCGCGCCACCATTGCGCCTAGCGACGTACTGGTCTTCACCTCTGGCAAGCGTTCGCTGGTGCGCAATGCGCCGCTGCTCTTCGTCGGCCGCGCGCGCAGCCAGGACTTCACGCGCAACGAACTGGCCGGCCGCATCGCCGTAGTGCTCGACGGGAATACGCCCGACAGTGCGCGCCAGAACGAACTGCTCGCGCTGGGCGCCTCGGCCGTGCTGACCGTGCTCGACGGCGAGCGCACGCTGGACGAGGTAGCGGCCCGGCGTCGGCGTTCGGGCTACGCGCTCTCGGACGAGGCGCTGGGCGGCGACCTTGAGGCGTTCATCGGCCGCGCGACGATGGAAACCCTGCTCAAGGGCACCGCGCATACTTTCGATGATCTGGAGCAGGCGGCAAGCAAGGACGATTTCGCGCCCATCGTGCTGGACGTCACCGCCTCGCTGGAAGCCGCGACGGACGAGACGACGATCCGAACGCATAACCTGATCGGCAAGCTGCCGGGGCGCAGCAAGCAGGCGGGCGCGGTGCTGTTCGTGGCTCATTGGGACCATTTCGGAGAATGCGGCGAGCCTCCCGCCGAGGACGTCATCTGCAACGGTGCGGTGGACAACGCCAGTGGCGTCGCGGCGCTGACCGAAGTGGCGCGCCGTCTGTCGCGCAGCCCGCAGATGGACCGCGACGTCTATTTCCTCGCCACCACGGCGGAGGAACTCGGGCTGCTGGGCGCGCACGCCTTTGCCGAGAGCCCGCCGCTGCCGCTGGAACGGATCGTCGCGGCCTTCAACATCGATTCGATCGCCATCGCGCCGCGCAAGACGCCCTTCGCCATCGTCGGACGGGGCATGACCGGGCTCGACAAGGACATCGCCAAGGTCGCCAAGGCGGAAGGCTTCAAGCTGCGCGAGAACAACGACGCCAATGAATACGTGAAACGGCAGGATGGCTGGGCCTTGCTGCAGCACGACATTCCCGCCGTCATGGTGACGACGTCCTATGGCGACATCGAGCGGATGCGTGCCTTCTTCGACGGCGACTATCACCGGCCGAGCGACGATCTGTCCCACCCGATCGAGCTTGGCGGGGCCAGCGACGACGTGAAGATGCTGACTGCGCTGGGCCGCTGGTTCGCCGATACGCGCAAGGTGCCGGTCACGCCCATGGTGGCAAAGGCGCCGGTCTTGGCGAAATAGCCGGACCTGTCGCACCAGAAACCCGAAAAACATGGGATTCGCCCCCTAGCCCAAACCGCCCCCTTTGATTACATGAGCCGCCACGATTCTCCCCTCGAAGGCATTGGTGGCGCACATGGATATCCAGCTCGGACTCACTTTCGACGACGTACTCCTGCGTCCCGCCAAGTCCGACATCGTCCCCACCCAGGCCGATACCCGCTCCATGCTGACCCGCACCATCGGGCTGAACATTCCCGTGATCTCCTCCGCCATGGACACCGTGACCGAGGCGCAGATGGCGATCGTCATGGCGCAGATGGGCGGGATCGGCGTGCTGCACCGTAACCTGTCGATCGAGGAGCAGGTTGCCGCCGTCCGCCAGGTCAAGCGCTTCGAGAGCGGCATGGTCGTCAATCCCATCACCATCGGCCCCGATGCCACGCTGGGCGAGGCGCAGGCGCTGATGACCGCGAACCGCATCAGCGGCATCCCGGTGGTCGAGGCGTCGGGCAAGCTCGTCGGCATCCTCACCAACCGCGACGTGCGTTTTGCCGCCAACGCCGCGCAGCCGGTGCGCGAACTGATGACGCATGAGAACCTCGCAACCGTGAAGGTCGGCGTGGATCAGGACGCAGCGCGCCGCCTGCTGCACGCCCGCCGCATCGAGAAGCTGCTTGTCGTCGATGAGGGCTTCCACTGCGTCGGCCTCATCACCGTCAAGGACATCGAGAAGGCCGTCCTCTTCCCCGAGGCCACCAAGGACGAGGCGGGCCGCCTGCGCGTCGCCGCCGCCACCACCGTGGGCGACAAGGGCTTCGCCCGCACCGAGGCGCTGCTGGCGGCCGAGTGCGACGTTGTCGTCATCGACACCGCGCATGGCCACAACCGCGACGTTGCTCTGGCGGTCGAGCGGGTGAAGAAGCTGTCGAATTCGGCGCAGGTCATCGCCGGCAACATCGCCACCGCCGAAGCCGCCAAGGCGCTGATCGACGCGGGCGCGGACTGCGTGAAGGTGGGCATCGGTCCGGGCTCGATCTGCACCACGCGCATCGTCGCGGGTGTCGGCGTGCCGCAACTCACCGCCGTGATGGAAGCCGCCGAGGAAGCCGAGAAGGCGGGCGTGCCGGTCATCGCCGACGGCGGCCTGCGCACTTCGGGTGACGCCGCCAAGGCGCTGGCCGCCGGTGCCTCGACGATCATGGTCGGCTCGATGCTCGCAGGCACCGAGGAAGCGCCGGGCGAGACGTTCCTGTACCAGGGCCGCGCCTACAAGTCGTACCGCGGCATGGGCTCGGTCGGCGCGATGGGCCGCGGCTCGGCCGACCGCTACTTCCAGGGCGACATCAAGGACCAGATGAAGCTGGTGCCCGAGGGCATCGAAGGCCAGGTCGCGTTCAAGGGCGCCGCCAAGGACGTCATCCACCAGCTGGTGGGCGGCATCAAGGCAGCGATGGGCTACACCGGCTCGGCGACGATCGAGGACCTGCGCAAGAACTCCAAGTTCATCCGCATCACCAATGCGGGCCTGCGCGAGAGCCACGTCCACGACGTGACGATCACCCGCGAGGCACCGAACTATCCGACGCGCTGAGGCAGCTAACCCCCTCCCGCAAGCGGGAGGGGTAGCGAGACTTGGGCCGCAGGCCCTTAGTCGCAGCGGGGTGGGCACTGACGCCGACCTCGCGTTCTCATGCGCCCACCCTCGGCCTCTCCTGCAGGCGGGAGGGGTGAATTGACCCCCGCAGCCCGCATTCAGGCAGCCATTGAGGTGCTCGATCTCGTCATCGAGGCCGCGCGGTCCAACGGCGCGCCTGCCGATCGCCTGATTTCCGAGTGGTTCCGCGCCCGCCGCTGGGCAGGGAGCGGGGACCGCCGCGCGGTTCGTGAACTCGCCTACCGCGCCATCCGCGCCTGCGGGGAAATCCCCGCGACCGGCCGCACCGCCATGCTGCGTGTCGCGGATATCGACCCGCAAATTGCGGCTCTGTTCGACGGATCGCGCCACGCACCTGCACCGATCGATGCCGCCGAGCCCAAGGCCGAGGCCGGTGTCGCTCCGGCATGGCTGATGCAGCGTTTCGCCGACAGCGGCGTCGAACATCCTGAAGCCCTGCTGGACCGCGCGCCGCTCGACATCCGCGTCAACACGCTTAAGTCCGGCAGTCTCGACCTCCCCGAAGGCGGGGAGAAGAGCGTCGCCGCGCACGGCTGGCGCTACCCGCCCGAGACGAAGATCGAGCAGTCGCCCGCTTACCTCGAAGGCATGATTGAGGTGCAGGATGCGGGCTCGCAACTCACCTGCGAGGTCGTGGCCGCACGGCCGGGCGAGACGGTGATCGACTTGTGCGCCGGGGCAGGGGGCAAGACCCTCGCGCTCGCCGCAGCGATGGAGAACGTCGGGCGGCTGATCGCCTGCGACGCCGACCGCGCCCGCCTGCAACGCCTGCCGCCCCGCGCCGAGCGGGCCGGGGCGACCGGGATCGAGACTTTGCTCCTCGACGCCAACCGCGAGATGCAGGCGCTTGAGCCTTTCGTCGGCGCGGCCGATGCGGTGCTCGTCGATGCGCCGTGCTCGGGTACCGGCACCTGGCGCCGCAACCCGGAAGCGCGCTGGCGCCTGACCGACAAGCAGCTTGAACGCTACGTGGCGATCCAGTCACGCCTGCTCGACATCGCGGCGACGCTGGTGAAGCCGGGCGGGCGGCTGGTCTTCGTGACCTGCTCGCTGCTCGACGCGGAAGGCGCGGATCAGGCCGAAGGTTTCTTGACCCGCCATCCCGACTGGCGCGCCGAACTGCCTGTTTTGCCCGCCGGAACCCCGCGCGGCGCCGGCCTGCGTCTCTCTCCCTCGCGCGATGGAACCGACGGGTTTTTCGTCGCGCGCTTCGTCAGGCTGTGATAGCGTCACGTCATGATGAGGACGAAAACCTCGGCCAAGGACCTGCTGATGCGTTATACGCCCGTTGCCGTTGCCCTTTCCCTGCTAGCCGCCACGTCCTCCAGCGTCCTTCTGTCGCAACCGCCCGAGCAACTCGATCCGCGCGCCAGCATGCTGCTGAGCGAGGGCCGCGCTGCCGCTGCGGCGGGCAACATTGACGGGGCGATCGACGCCTATGAATCGGCGCTGACGGTCGAGCCCGGCAGCGTCACCGTGCTGCTCTCGCTTGCCGACGCCACGCGCCGTCAAGGCATGCAGGGCAAGGCGCTGCATTACTACCGTGTCGCGCTGACCAGCGATCCGCGCAACGTCACGGCGCTTGCCGGCGAGGGCATGGCGCTGGCCGAAAAGGGCGCGACTGAGAAGGCCAACCGCAATCTCGCGCGGCTCCAGACGCTGTGCGGCAAGGACTGTGCGGAAGCGCAGTCGCTGGCGGGCGCGATCGCCAAGGGGCCGACGCCGCGCATGGTCACTGCCGATGCGGTCACGCCAAAGACGGCGGTTTCGGAAAACTGAGGAGCGGCGCTATCTGCGCGGGGGCTTCGACAGGCTCAGCCTGAGCGGGTTTGCCTCCCCCGTCGTCCCGGACTTGATCCGGGACCGGTGGCAGTCTTTAGGTGTGAGCGTGTTGCTCGCGCAGCAAGATCGGTGGTTCACGGCCACCGGTCCCGGATCAAGTCCGGGACGACGTAAGCCTCAGATCAGCGTCTTGAACTCTTCCAGAACAGCACGATAGACACGCTTCTTGAAAGGCACGATGAGGTCCGGCAGCAATGCCGCCTCGACCCATTTCCAGTCGCAGAACTCGGCTGGCTTGTGCGCATTCAGGTCGATGTCGGCATCGCTTCCTTCGAACCGGGCGAGGAACCAATGCTGGCGCTGCCCCCGATATTTGCCCTTCCACAGCTTGCCGACAAGTTCAGGCGGCAGGTCGTAGAGCAGTTCCTCGCGGGTCTGCGACAGCAGCTTGACATGCTTCCTGGTGACGCCGGTTTCCTCGTGCAGTTCGCGAAAGGCGGCTTCCTTGAGGTCTTCGCCGTCGTCGACGCCGCCTTGCGGCATCTGCCACCAATCGCCTTCGCGCGTGTCGATCCGCTTGCCGACGAAGACCTTGCCGTCGGCGTTGACGAGCATGACCCCGACGCAGGGGCGATAGGGCAGGGACGAGAAATCGTTCATCGAGATAGGCGAATCCGAATTGAAGGGGAGGGGCTCTCTACGCGATTCGACAGGAATTGCACCCATGTCTGCCTCATGGCCACAGGATGGCGGAACCACCGGCGCTTGACTAGCCCGCATTGAGGTCCACACTCCTCCGATGCTGACAAACCGGAAGTTTGTTCGCTCAAGAGAAAACTAATTTGTCATTGGGAACCTGAGTCCGCAGCCTCGACGCAGAAACCGGCGCGGACCGGCAGCAGAGGATAGACCATGGCGACACTGGCCGGAGAGCACGATACCGACGCGTCCGCTGTCGAGACATCGCCCGTAGAAGCGGTCGTCGTTCGCTTCGCGGGCGACTCGGGTGACGGGATGCAGTTGACCGGCGGCCAGTTCACGCTGTCCACGGCGCTTGCCGGCAATGACCTCGCCACATTCCCGGACTTTCCCGCCGAGATTCGCGCGCCGCAGGGCACGCTGTTTGGAGTCTCCGCTTTCCAGATCAATTTCGGCTCGCAGGAGATTACCACGGCGGGCGATGCGCCGGACGTTCTGGTGGCGATGAACCCGGCGGCGCTGAAGGTGAACGTCGGCGCGCTCAAGCCTGGCGGCCTCGTGATCGCCGACACTGGTGAGTTCAACAAGCGCAATCTGGAGAAGGCGAAGTATGCCGAAAACCCGCTCGAGGATGGCAGCCTCGCGAAGTGGGACGTGCTGGCCTTCGACATCTCGGCGCTGACGCTGGAGGCGGTGAAGCCTTTCGGGCTCGGCAACAAGGAGGCGCTGCGCTGCAAGAACATGTGGACGCTGGGCCTGGCGCTGTGGATGTTCGACCGCGACCGCCGCCCGCTGGTCGACTGGCTCCATGCCAAGTTCGCGCATGCGCCGGTGCTGGCCGAGGCGAACATCGCCGCGCTCAATGCCGGGCATGCCTATGGCGAGACGGCGGAGTTGTCCGGCCCGCTGCGCAAGCTGCACATCGATCCAGTCCCGACCGAGCCGGGCCTTTACCGCACGGTGACCGGTGCGGAGGCGATTTCGCTCGGCCTCGTCGCGGGGGCGCAACTGGCTGGACTGCCGATGTTCTTCGGCGGCTATCCGATCACGCCCGCTTCGGCAGTGCTGCACCATCTGGTGAAGATGAAGGAGTTCGGCGTCACTACCTTCCAGGCCGAGGACGAGATCGCGGCGATCTGCGCGGCGATCGGGGCGTCCTATGCCGGGCAGCTCGGCGTCACGTCCTCATCGGGGCCGGGCATCGCGCTTAAGGGGGAGGCGATGGGGCTGGCGATCATGACCGAACTGCCGCTGGTCATCGTCAATTCGCAGCGGGGAGGGCCGTCCACCGGGCTGCCGACCAAGACCGAGCAATCGGATCTCTATCAGGCAGTCTACGGGCGCAACGGCGATGCCCCGCTGCCGGTGATCGCCGCGCGCTCGCCTGCCGATGCCTTCGAATGCGCGATCGAGGCCTGCCGCATCGCCACGCAGTTCATGACGCCGGTGATCCTGCTGACCGACGGCTACATCGCCAATGCCTCCGAGCCGTGGAAGGTGCCTGATCCCGGCGGCTTCACCCCGTTCCCGGTGGAATTCCTGACCGAGACCAACAACCCGGAAGGCAAGCCCCTGCCCTTCAGGCGCGACCGGCGCGGAGTGCGGCCGTGGATCAGGCCGGGGACGCCGGGGCTGATGCACCGCATCGGCGGCATCGAGAAGGCCGTGGATACCGGCAATATCGACTATGCTCCCGACGTCCATCAGGCCCAGACCGACGCGCGCAAGGCCAAGGTGGACGCCGTCGCGGACGCCGTGCCGCCGCAGGAGGTGGCGCTCGGGGCGGCGTCGGGAAAGCTGGCGGTGGTCGGCTGGGGCTCTACCTTCGGGCCGATCCATCAGGCGGTGCGGCGGGCGCGGCGCAAGGGGCTGGACGTCAGCCACATTCATGTCCGCCACATTTGGCCGCTACCCCGGAACCTTGGCGAACTGCTGGCCGGGTTCGAGCAGGTCGTGGTGCCGGAGATGAACACCGGGCAGTTCAAGACGGTCCTGCGCGACCACTTCCTGATCGATGCGGTGCCGCTCTCCAAGACCAGCGGCCAGCCCTTCGCCATCGCCGAGATCGAGGCCGCGATCGCGACCTTCTTCGATGCGGTCCCCGGCAACGAGGGCGGCGAAGTCTCGGTCAACGAGACGCAGCTTCCGGCACCGGAAATCGAAAAGCCCTGAGCGCTTAGGCCCAATTCGTCAGGATAGATCTCATCATGAACGGCATGACCCCGATCCAGACCACGCTGAAGGACTGGGAAACCGACCAGGAAGTACGCTGGTGCCCCGGCTGCGGCGACTATGCGATTCTCAAGGCGGTGCAGCGCACCCTGCCGATGGTCGGTGCGGACCCGAAGAACACCGTGTTCGTATCGGGCATCGGCTGCTCCAGCCGCTTCCCGTATTACGTCGAGAGCTATGGCTTCCACACCATCCACGGCCGCGCCCCGGCCGTCGCGACGGGGATCAAGCTGGCCAATCCCGAACTCGACGTGTGGATCGTCACCGGTGACGGGGACGGCATGTCGATCGGCGGCAATCACACGATGCACGTCCTGCGCCGCAACCTCGACTGCCAGATCCTGCTGTTCAACAACGAGATCTACGGGCTGACCAAGGGGCAGTACTCGCCGACGAGCCGGGTGGGAACGCCGTCGCCGACCTCGCCGATCGGCTCAGTGGATCGTCCGGCGAGCCCCTGCGCCTTCGCGCTGGGGGCTGGCGCAAGGTTCGTGGCGCGCGGCTACGACGTGTCCAAGGACCTGCCGGACGTTCTCAAGGCCGCCTATGCGCACAAGGGCGCGGCGTTCCTTGAAATCTTCCAGAACTGCATCGTCTATAACAAGGATCGCTTCGACGACTTCACGGCCAAGGCCGTCGCATCGGATATGCAGATCGTCTGCCAGGACGGCAAACCGCTTTTGTTCGCAAAGAAAACCAAAGGGTTGTCACTTGATCTTGAGACCCTTTCGCTAAAAGTCGTCGATGTGGGCGATGGCGACTGGCGGGCGGCGGGGGTCGCGGTGCACAATGTGCGCAACCGGGGCCTCGCGCATATGCTGGTGGAGATGCCTTTCGGTCCGTTCCCGATGGCGCTGGGGGTGATCTACGACGATCCCGCGCCGACGTTTGAAAGCGCCGTCGTCGCCGAGCGGGCGAGCCTTACGGCGGGCAAGAGCGCGGACCTCGGCAAGCTGCTGGGCAAGGGGCAGACCTGGACGGTGGAGTGAGGCTTGTAATGTCGCATCGCAAACCCGATAAGGTTCGCGATGCAAATACCTGCCATTCATGGATAATCTGACGCACAGCCTGGTCGGCTGGACGCTCGCCGAAACCGGGCTCAAGCACCGGACGCGCAAGGGGCTGGCGGCCTGCGTACTCGCGGCGAACATGCCGGATATCGACGTATTCTTCGGCAGGGCTTCCTGGGCACCGCTGGCGATGCACCGGGGTTTCACGCATGGACTGGTCGGCGGGGTGCTGCTGATGCCGCCGCTGCTGGCGGGACTGCTCTGGCTGTTCGACCGCTGGCAGGTATTGCGCGGCGCCACCTTCCGCAGCGGGTTGCCGATGCGGTTCGGATGGCTGCTGGCGCTGTGCTATCTCGGCGCGCTGACCCATCCGCTGCTCGACCTGCAGAACACTTATGCGGTGCAGCTGCTTTCCCCGGCCAGCGGGCGCTGGTTCCACACCGACGGGCTGTTCATCGTCTCGCCCTGGTTGCTGGCAATGATGGGCGCGGGGCTTTGGCTGGCGCGCCGTTGGAAGTCGCCGAAGCCCGCCGTCGGGGCGCTGGCGGGCGTGATCGGCTTCATTGCGCTCAACATCGGGATTTCCGCCGTGGCATGGTGTGCGCCGCGGCAGAAGGACTCGGCCTTCAATCCCGACCGGATATTCGCCTCGCCCGAGCCTGTGCTGTTCTGGCGGCGCGACATGATCTGGCGGCAGGAGGGGCGCATCTCCTACGGCCGTTACGATCCGCTCCGTGATCCGGTGGGGCTGGTGTCCGCCGAGCCGTCGATAGCCGACAACATGGCCGACCCGCTGGCGCGCAAGGCCGCCTTCGCTACGCCGGAGGTCGTCAAGTTCCTCGCGTGGTCCCAGCTGCCGATGGCGCGGATCGAGCGGCAGGGGTGCAGCGCCGTGGTGACTTTCGGCGACGCGCGGTTCACGGGGCCGCGTCTCAGCCGCAACTTCAATGTTTCTGCGAGGGTTCCGGTGGACTGTCCAAGTCGCTGATCGCTTCGGCAGCAAGCTGCGCGGGGCGCTGGAACAGGGCGCAGGCGAGGAAAGCCCAGCCGGCACCGCCCAGCCATCCGGCGATCGCGTCGCTCGGCCAGTGGACGCCGAGCCAGACGCGGCTCCAGGCGATTGCAAGGGTGCCGACGATCGCTGCGCCGATCAGCGTGCGGCGCACCGACGAACGGTTGCTCATCGCCGCAAAGGCCAGTGCCATAGCGATATAGACGACCGCCGCGTTGAAGCTGTGCCCGCTCGGGAAGCTGTTGCCGCCCGCTTCGGTGAGGTGGGGGACGATCTCGGGGCGCGCCCGCCCGACCAGCGCCTTGAGGCCGCTGTTGACCAGCCATCCGCTCATCACGGTCAGCGCGAACAGGGCAGCGTCGCGCCGCTGGCGCAGGAACAGCAGCGCTGCGACCGCGCCTATGGCAAATAGGTTGCGCAAGAACACGCCGCCGAGTGCCGTCACGTCGCGCACGGCTTCGAGCAGTCCCTTCGGGCCGAGCGGTTGCATCGTGTCGCCACGCCAGAATAGCAGGCCCGCCCGATCAAGGGCATCGGCATTGCCGCCGTGAACTGCGATCGCAATCGCGGCGACGCCCAGCCAGCACAAGGCGGCGGCAGGGATCAGGACTTGTCGGTTCATCGGGCGGTGCATCGAAAGCGTCATCGCGCTAGGGAACGCCGGTTATCGAAGGACGTTGCCCCGCTCATGAGTTCTCCTGTCATCGTCTGGCTGCGGCGCGACCTGCGCCTTTCCGATCAACCTGCCATCGCCGAGGCCGCGCGCAAGGGGCCGGTGATACCTGTCTACATCCTCGACGACGAGACGCCCAGGCATCGCGCCATGGGCGGCGCCTCGCGCTGGTGGCTGCACCATTCGCTCGAGAGTCTTGGCGCGGCCTTGCAGGAGAAGGGCTCGCGGTTGATCCTGCGGCGGGGCCGGAGCGACGAGGTGCTGGCAAAGCTCGCCGAGGAAACCGGCGCGCAGGAGGTCCACGCGCTGCATCACTACGAACCGTGGTGGCGCAATGCCGAAAAGGCGGTGGGCAAGGTGCTGACGCTTTGCCTGCACCACGGCAACTACCTCGCCCCGCCGGGCTCGGTGACGACCGGCTCGGGCGGGCTCTACAAGATCTACACACCGTTCTGGCGCGCACTGCGCGAGCGCATGCCGCCTCACGATCCGCAGCGGCGGCCGCAGACGATTGCTGTGCCGTCGAAGTGGCCGGAGTCGGATACGCTGCCCGACTGGAAACTACTCCCCACCACGCCCGACTGGGCGGGCGGCATGCGCGCGATGTGGGAACCGGGAGAGAAGGGCGCGCGCAAGCGGCTGCACGCCTTCGTCGAGGAAGCCTCGGCCTATGAAGGGCAGCGTAACCTGCCGGGGGTGGATGGCACTTCCATGCTTTCGCCGCACCTGCATTTCGGAGAGGTCTCGCCCGCGCAGGTCTGGCATGCGGTGGCGGACGCGGGCGGCTCGGTCGCGACGTTCCTCGGCGAGATCGGCTGGCGCGACTATGCGCAGAACGTGATCCTGCAATATCCCGACTACGGCGGCCGCTACGCGCGCGATCCCTTCGGCGCGTTCCCCTGGCGCACCAGCACGCGCGATCTGGAGGCGTGGCAGCAGGGGCGCACCGGCTATCCCATCGTCGATGCCGGGATGCGGCAGTTGTGGCACACCGGCTGGATGCACAACCGCGTGCGGATGATCGCGGCGAGTTTCCTCGTGAAGCATCTCCTCATCGACTGGCGCGCGGGCGAGCAGTGGTTCTGGGACACGCTGGTCGATGCGGACTACGGCAGCAATGCGGTGAACTGGCAGTGGACCGCCGGATCAGGGGTGGACGCCAACATGTTCGTGCGGATCATGGCCCCGCTCACCCAGTCGGAGAAGTTCGACGCGGCAGGCTATATCCGCGAATGGGTGCCGGAGCTGGCGGACCTGTCCGACGCGGATATCCATGATCCGCCCTCGGGCAAGCGGCCGAAAGGCTACCCCGACAAGCTGATCGAGCACCGCGACGCGCGTGAGCGGGCGCTGTCGGCGTGGCAGCAGGCGAAGGGTAGCTGAAGCGATGTCGTCCCGGACTCGATCCGGGACCGGTGGCTGTCTTTAGGCGCGCGCCTCGTCTCTGGGGCTTCGACAAGCTCAGCCTGAGCGGAATTTAAAAATCTGCTTGGAATACCGCTCAGGCTGAGCTTGTCGAAGCCCCCTAGGCGCAAACCGTCACCGGTTCCGAATCAAGTCCGGGACGACGTTCTTGGGCAATCGGCTTCGCATCTTGAGCAATTGCCCAGGCGCAAAATCGAGTCCATCATCGCGCCATGAACGCACAGGCGCCGGGCAGAGGTGGGGAACTTGTGGGGGGAGGACGCGCGATCGGCGTCGGTTCCCAGTTGCTGGCGCGGTTGTGGTCGGGCGGGGTTCACCGGATCCTCGACCGCATCGACCGCGGGCTGGAGCGTGGCTCGATCATGGCGACGCTTCCCGGCGGGCAGATCCGGCTGCTCGGTGGTCGCCAGCCCGGTTTCGATGCCGTGGTGGAGATCACCAACTGGCGCGCGCTGCTGCGGCTGGCGACGGCGGGCTCGGTCGGCTGGTATCAGGCCTGGGACCTCGGCGAGTGGGACAGCCCGGACCCGGTGCCGCTCTTCGCGCTGTTCATGGACAATGCCATGGCGCTGGGAGACACCGGCCGTGCGCATGGCCCGTGGCGGCTGCTGACCTGCGCGCTCCATGCGCTTCATCGCAACACGCGCAAGGGCTCGCTGAAGAACATCCACGCGCACTACGACCTCGGCAACGACTTCTATGGGCAGTGGCTGGGCGAAACGATGCTCTATTCCAGTGCGCTCTATTCCGAAGTCGTGTCGGGGCCGAACCCTTATGCCCAGTTCGTGACAGAGCTGGACGTCGCGCAGTCGGCCAAGGCGGGCGCCATCGTCGAGCGGCTGGAGCTGGAACCGGGCGACCGGGTGCTGGAAATCGGCTGTGGCTGGGGCACGCTTGCGGCCTTCGTCGCCAGCCATGCCGAGGTGCACGTCGATGCGATCAGCCTCTCTGACCAGCAGCTTGCCTATGCGCGCGAGCGCTGGACGTTCGAGCGAAGCGACGGGCGCGGCAGCGTCGATTTTCGCAAGCAGGACTATCGCGACGTTATCGGTCAGTACGACGCGATCATGTCGGTGGAGATGGTCGAGGCTGTCGGGCAGGCTTATTGGCCGGAGTTTCTCGACTGCATCGCGCGCAATCTGAAGCCGGGCGGGCTGGCGGCGCTGCAACTGATCTCGATGCCGGATGCGATCTTCGAGGGCTATGCCCGCAGCGCCGACTTCATCCAGACCTTCATCTTTCCCGGCGGCATGCTGATACGCGAGAGCGAGTTCCGCGCGTTGGCCGAGGAGAGGGGGCTGGTCTGGGAGGATCGCGTCGGTTTCCGGGCGGACTATGCGCGCACCTTACGCGAATGGCGGGCGAACTTCGATCTCGCGGTGGAGGAAGGGCGTTTGCCCTCGGGTTTCGACGAGCGATTCGTGCGGCTCTGGCGGTTTTATCTGATGTACTGCGAGGGAGGATTTCTCGGCGGAGGGATCGATGTGGCGCAAGTGACGCTGGTTAAGGCGATGGGTTGAGGGGCGACCGTCGAGATCAAAAGCCCGTCATCCCAGCGAAGGCTGGGACCGTTATGACCATGATGTGTGCCATCGGGACGGCGCTGCTGATTTCAGCAGAGCCTCGCCGAAATCTCCAAATATGCCGAGAGCGATCCCAGCCTTCGCTGGGATGACGGTTAGCGCCGGTCGCGGTTCCAGCGCGTCATGACCGCATCCAGTTCGTGCGGCTCCAGCAACTGCTCGAAAGCGCAGCCGACAAGCCCGTTGTCCCACCACACCACTTTCGCGGGCAGCGCCTCTTCCCTGCCGGGCAGCGTCAGCCAGCACATCGTACGCGGCGCGATGTGGCTCATCGCGGTCGCCGAAAAGCCGGAGAGCGACAAGTCGCGCACAGCCGTCTGGAAACTTTTGGACCCGGAGGGGCGCAGCGTGGCAGGGATCGAAATGCGGTTGCGATGCGCGCTGCGATCTTCCTGCGCGGCGGCGGCGTAGCGTTCCTGCTGGGTGTGATCCATGGGCGACCTCGCGCGAATTACGACGTGTCTACAACGCCAATTTGCCCGATGTGTCCCAGTTTGGGGTTACGATCCGGTTATTGCGGCTGGTTAACGGTTTCCCGGTGGCCTGTCGCGAAACTCTCTCCGAGCAGCGCCGTGAGGTGGTCCGCCACGACTTCGGGCGGCTTGACCGAGGCCGGTGCCTCGCCCGGATAGGCCCGCGCGCGCATGGCGGTGCGGGTGGCGCCGGGGTTGACGATGGCGACGCGAATGTTCGAGGTCTTGGCGGTTTCCTGCGCGTAGCAGTCCAGCAGCACTTCGAACGCGGCCTTGGTGGCGCCGTAGGCACCCCAGTAGGCGCGCGGTGCCTGCGCGACGGTGGTGGTCAGGCCGACCACGCGCGCGTTCGGGCTCTTCTTCAGCAGCGGATCGAAGTTCGCGATCAGCGCCTGCGTCGAGAGGACGTTGGTGGTCAGCGCCTTGTTGAAGGCGCGCTGGTCGATGTCGGCGACGCTGGTGAGTTCGGGCAGAATCGCCGCATTGATTACCAGCACGTCGAGCCGGCCCCAGCGGTCCTGCACGGCACTGGCAAGGCGGGCGATGCCGTCGGGCTCGACCAGATCGACCGGCGCGATCGTGGCCGATCCGCCCGCCTCGTAGATGCGCTCCTCGACGCGTTCGAGCGCCTTGGTATCGCGCCCGGTCAGGACGACATGCGCGCCCTCAGCGGCCAGCGCGACGGCAGTGGCTTCGCCGATACCCCGGCTGGCGCCGGTGACGAGTGCGACCTGATCCTTGAAGGTCACGCTGCATCGAGTTCCGGGAAGCGGTCCGAGAAGTCGGTCAGCTTGGTCGGGTATTCGCCCGAGAAGCAGGCGTCGCAGAACTGCGGGCAGCTCTTCTTGCGCTCCGATTCGCCGACGGCGCGGTAGAGGCCGTCGATCGAGACGAAGGCCAGGCTGTCGGCCTTGATGAAATCGGCCATCGCCTCGGTGTCCATCGTCGCGGCGAGCAGTTTAGAGCGCTCGGGCGTATCGACGCCGTAGAAGCACGAGTGCTCGGTCGGCGGGCTGGCGATGCGCATGTGCACTTCGGCAGCGCCGGCATCGCGCATCATCTCGACGATCTTCTTCGAGGTCGTGCCGCGCACGATCGAATCGTCGATGAGGATGATGCGCTTGCCTTCGACGACGGCGCGGTTGGCGTTGTGTTTGCGCTTCACGTCGGCATGGCGGGCGGCGTCACCGGGCTGGATGAAGGTGCGGCCCACGTAGTGCGAGCGGATGATGCCCAGCTCGAACGGGATGCCCGATTCCTGCGCATAGCCGATCGCGGCAGGGACGCCGCTGTCGGGCACCGGGATCACCACGTCGGCGTCGGCGAATGATTCCTTGGCCAGTTCGACGCCGATCTGCTTGCGGACCTGGTAGACCGAGAGGCCGTCCATGACCGAGTCGGGGCGCGAGAAATAGACGTGCTCGAAGATGCACGGGCGCGGCGAGGGATTGCCGAAGGGGCGGTGGCTGGAGATCGTACCCTTGTGATCGACCTGCACCATTTCGCCCGGCTCGATCGTGCGCACGAAGTCGGCGCCGACGATGTCGAGCGCGACGGTTTCGGAGGCGAAGACGATGGCGTCACCGATGCGGCCCATCACCAGCGGGCGGATGCCCAGCGGATCGCGGCAGGCGATCATGCCCTCGGTGGTCATGCAGATCAGCGAGTAGGCGCCTTCCACCATGCGCAGGGCATCGACGAAGCGATCGACGAGCGTGGGATAGCGGCTGGTGGCGACCAGGTGGATGATGACTTCGGTGTCCGAGGTCGACTGGAAGATCGAGCCCTTGGAAACCAGATCGCGCTTGAGCGTCATCGCGTTGGAGATATTGCCGTTGTGGGCGATCGAGAAGCCGCCGTCGGCAAGGTCGGCAAACAGCGGCTGGACGTTGCGAAGCCCCGAGCCGCCGGTGGTGGCGTAGCGCACGTGACCCGAGGCCATCGAGCCGGGGAGGGTGTCCACTTCCTTCTGGCGGAACACCTGCGCTACATGGCCGATGCCGCGGTGCGAGTGGAACTCCGCGCCGGAGAAGCTGGTGATGCCCACCGCCTCCTGCCCGCGATGCTGGAGCGAATGGAGTCCGGCTGCAGTGATGGCCGCAGCTTCCTTTGCCCCGATAACGCCGAAAATACCGCACTCTTCGCGCAGTTTGTCCCCGTCGACATCAAGGAAGGGGTGAGTCATGTTCATGGTATTTTTCCAGCCCGACTGGCGCGTCCAAACGCGACGCGCATTTGGCTGCGATCGCGTCGAAAAGCAAGGGGGAAGGGACGGGCCGTTGAGGGCGATGGTTCCTGCGCCCGTTTGGTGACGGGAAGATGACGGGTTTGGGTGGGAAGTTGCTGTTTCAGAAACGGACCGTCATCCCAGCGAAGGCTGGGACCGTTGTGACCATGATGAGCCCTATCGGCAGGGCAGTGCGAACTTTATCCCGGCCTCGCCGAGAAGCTGCATGATGACGAGAGCGGCCCCAGCCTTCGCTGGGATGACGATGATGTTTGGACGACGACTTTGAGGCGCTTCCAGACA